>JACDDA010000020.1 GCA_013817245.1 Gammaproteobacteria bacterium | reverse complement strand
GTGGTATCAAGTGTACCATCCGCATTCAAGCGAGCAATGCTGTTGCGCTGTTGCCCACCAACATTATTAAAATCACCGCCAATTATAACCTTGCCATCCAGCTGAACAGCTATCGCATTGTGGTTGCTGCTGCTGTATGCATTGAAAGCAACATCAAGCGTGCCATCCGCATTTAAGCGAGCGAATCCAACGTACGGTTGCCTGCCGCCGCTGGTATAGCTACTAATTAGAATCTTACCGTCCGACTGAGTTGCTATCGCACCAACGAAGTCGCCGTTAGTGTTCGGGTTGAAGGCAGTATCAACTGTGCCGTCCGCATTTAAAAGGGCAATGTTGTTGCGCGGTAATCCGTCAACATTGGTAAAGCAACCGCTAATCAGAATCTTGCCGTCTGGTTGCACGACCATCGATCTAACAGTGCAATTGGTACTGGTATTAAAAGTCGTGTCAAGCAACGATTGGGAGTGTGTTTTACTGACCGCCGACAGCATTAGCAACATACCAAGCAGACCGATAATAAAGCGTTTGAATTGATTTAACTGCATTGAGATGAATACTAGACCTCTTGCATAAGTTATTTGACAACAAAAGCGTTTTCGCTCATCAATAATTTGATGAGCTTTGAACAAATTAAAATGCTGTCGCCCGAACTCTTCAAACGCTACTGTGGTGTCAAACCCGATACTTTTGCCAAAGTCTGCGAGTTTGTTGGCAACGAACTTAAACGGGTGCGGAAAAAGACGGGCAGACCTTGTAAGCTCTCAGTTGAAGACCAAGTGCTGCTCACTTTGGAGTATTGGCGTGAATATCCGACCCAATTCCATATTGCCAAGCGATGGCAATTGTCGGAAGCGACCGTTTCGCGCACGATTGTCAAGATTGAAAATCTGTTGAAAAATTGCCGGGACTTCCAGTTGCCCGGCAAAAAAGTTTTGCGTTCGGCGGAAAACACTTTCGAGTTGATCATCATCGATGTCACTGAATCTCCGATTGAACGTCCGAAAAAAAACAACGCCGTCACTATTCCGGGAAAAAGAAGCGGCATACGATAAAAACTCAACTGGTCATTGACAGGAAAACGCGCCAAGTCATTTGCACCCGGCAGGCAAGTGGTAAAACGCACGACTTTGCCGTGTTCAAAGAAACGAGATTTGAGATTGCCGATCATGTTTGTCTGCTCGGCGATTCGGGTTATCAGGGTTTGCAAACCAAACATAAACTGTCGCAAATACCTCTCAAGAAGCCGAAAGGCGGCGAGTTGAGCGCGGAACAACGGCGGGCAAACCGTGAATTGTCGCGTCAGCGGATTGCAGTTGAAAACGTGATTCGGAGTTTGAAAATCTTTCGGATTGTCGCGCAACGCTACCGCAACCGCCGCCGCCGATTCGGATTGCGGTTCAACTTGATAGCCGGATTGTACAACTACGAAATGGCTCATTAAATTACTTATGCAAGAGGTCTAATGTCATTTAAGGAACTTGGTGAATACATTGCAATGTGTTTCGAGTATTTAGAAAATCCTCAAAAACATTTAGCCAATGCTAAGAAAGCACCTGTCTTAAAGGAAAATTACGATGTGTTAATCGAAGGTCTTGAATCAAAACTAAACAGAATTGATAATCTGATTTATTGCAAAAACGAATTTGAATCTTTCGGAAGTTTCGGAATTTTGAATATTGTGACGGCAGATTTCGATACCTTAGTTGGTTGTCATCAAATAACAGAAGATGACAAAAAGGAAATTGCAAGCAAGATTCACTTAAAACAACAAAAGATAAGCGAATTATTATTGCTTCTTTTAAAAATTTTATTATCTGAAATTAAAATCGCTTTAATTTTTCTAAACTCTTCAGAATCCGTTGGCAAAATTCTTTATTCACTTGCCAAGTTATCTGAATTAAACAAAGAAATAGAAAAGGTTATTGCTGATTATAAAATTAAAGATTTTCGGGAATTACTTTCTGAAAAATTTCAGTTTAGTAACACGGAATATTACAATGAACGAATTAATCAATGGAATAATATAAACAAATCGGAAATTAATTTGTATGCAGATTTTAGGTTATTTG
>JACDDA010000019.1 GCA_013817245.1 Gammaproteobacteria bacterium | reverse complement strand
AACGAGAATAAAGCGAAAAAAGAAGTTTTCCAAATGTTCGATAACGCGAGCAAAATATAGCCGATTTTTCAAAGTAGCCCAAAAGCGAAGGATTTGAATTTTGAAAGAACAATCCTATTTTTTGGAAGTTTTTTGTTGACGGTCAGATAATCGCTTGGAGCATGGGCGCGAACATTGCGCCCGAAAATCTTTACCTTGAAAGTGAACCGGTTTTATCTTGAAACGCCGGTGAAAAATAAAGAAGGTCGGAGTCAGATTAAATTGACTCCGACCTTCTTTATTTTATGCCAAAGCCTGCTCTTTTAGTTGCCGGCTTTGGGCGAAAGGATTTTTAAATCCTACTATGGAATTGGCGGCGTCGGTGTCGGTGTCGGCGTTACTGCGGCGCACCGCACGCGAATAAAGATGGAGTGAAACGTGCTTGCCGCCCGTAAGGTGAAATCAGTCGGCAGTGCCGGATTTATTACTGAGAAGCTGACGACCACCGGATTGAACGTGCCGGGCACGAATGGCGGAATGTTCACTATCGCATTGGTCGGCACACCGACAACCGTGATTGATTGCGTTCCGGTGCCGGCGTCGACATGGTCAATGGTGACCGTGCCTGGTCCACTCATTACTCCAAAGGAAGGCAAACCACCCGGCATGAGGTCTCCCTCACTCAACGTCGTGCTTGGCGTGCAAGTCTCAGCACACCGCACGCGAATATTAAGGGCGTGAAATGTGCTTGCCGCCCGCAAGGTGAAATCTACCGGAAGAGCCGGATTAATTACTGAGAAGCTGACTACCACCGGATTGAACGTGCCGGGCACGAATGGTGGAATGTTCACTATCGCATTCATCGGCACACCGACCAATGTGATTGATTGTGTTCCGGTTCCGGTATTGACATGGTCAATGGTGACCGTGCCTGGTCCACTCGCCACGCTAAAGGAAGCCAAACCACCGGGCATTAAATTTCCCTCAGTCAACGTCGTGGATGGAGTGCAAACATTACCAACCGGCGTCGGCGTCGGCGTCGGCGTTCCTACCGGCGTCGGCGTCGGCGTCGGCGTCACACCGCAATTGTCCATCGCTACTGCAGTATACGTGTACGGCAAAGGAGGATTAGGCGTATTAGAAAACGTAGTAACCACTACGGTGTAATTTCCAGCAGCTAATGGCGTTGTGGTAGTGATTTTTGATAGTAATGTGGTTGGAAAGTCAAAATCGTCATTAGCGGCAATCGCGTTAGCACAGGGCGAAGCCGGGTTAAAGCCACCTGGACCATAAAGTGCAAGAAACGTATCTGCACTGGCTGGCGTGACTGTAGCACCGTCCGTTGGCAATAGACTAACCATTAAGTTGCTCGTGCAACTCAGAGTAAGCGGAATTGCGTCGTAACGTACTGCTGTTCCCAAAGTAGATACACTACAGGGTGCGCCTTGATTAAAGGCAACAGGACGAGCAAACGTCGGGTCGCTCGTGGTAAGCGTGCCGCTAAGCAAGGTGGTTATCAATGGTGAATCCGCACTTATACTGCTAATAAACGAGCCATTTATCGTTCTGTTAAGTTCTTTTTCGATTATTATGTCTTGCTCGTTGTTACTGTCCTGCATTTGCGCCGATGGCTGCCACAGGAAAAAACCCACTATGCCTACGAGTGCAATAATGGATATTTGAAAAAACAATCTAAGATTGTTTTGTTTGTTTGACGAGATAAACTTTCTAAAGTTTTTCATAAGTATTTAGGTCTCCTATTTTCTGAATTTAAAATTAGCCTTCTAAGCATAAAAGGCATAAAAAGTGGCAATCAATTGCACAATCGAAAAAAACATTTTTATATTTTCTCGACCGCAACTGCTTGAAAAGTAGATTAACTGTAATGCCGCCACTTTAAAGGGGATGTCGTGAAGGCATTTACGCTTTCATCTTTGTCTAAAATTTAGTCCAAAAATAACTATTAGTCAAACTAGTCAAAACTTAACTAATTCATATTTCTATTAGATGTTCCGAAAAAGTTATAAATGCTTAATCTTAGTTGGCTTGCCGTCATTGGCAAGCAGACACACTTCGGCTCTTGATGCGCCTTACACGACAATTCGCGAAAACTGAATTAATCCCACCA
>JACDDA010000018.1:1037-2139 GCA_013817245.1 Gammaproteobacteria bacterium | reverse complement strand
CCGAACCATTGTTATTTATATAGGACTTTCGCTTTTTGAAAAAATATGATTAAACAGATGTTCAATGATAACCAAGAATCAATATATCGAATATCTGTTAAGCACGCCAATCAATTACACTTGTTCCAATTTATCAGAGCATTTGGAGAATGTCAGTCACGACACGGTGACAGATTTTCTGCAAAACTCAAAGTTCACGCCAAGAGATTTATGGGATTTGGTTAAAGACCGGATTGATGACAGCGCGGAGGCGTTTTTGTTGGTGGATGATTCAGTCCAAAACAAACAGTATTCGCAAGTAATTGAAACGGTCAAACTGCAATATAGTGGGAATGAACACGGATTAGTCAAAGGAATCGGGTTGGTCAATTTGGTGCATACGAACGGCAGTTTAGGTGATTTTTATCCGATTAATTATCGAATTTACAATCCCGATGCAGACGGCAAAACCAAGAACGAGCATTTTCAGGAGATGTTCCGCCAAGCGATTGAGAAGCAGGACATCAAGGCGCGGAACATTGCTTTTGACTCGTGGTATGCCAGCGTTGAGAATTTGAAAATGATACATCGAAGCGGTTGGACATTTTATACAAACCTAAAAAGCAATCGCAAAGTAAGTATCACCAAAGAGATAGGTTATCAGGATTTAGCAGAACTCCAATGGAGTCAGGAAGAACTGATTAGCGGAAAATTGGTGAGATTAAAAGAAGTTCCATTTTGGTTGAAATTATTCAAGTTGGTTGACAGAGAAGGCAACATTGAATGGGTGATTACCAATAAGTTGACGAACGATTTTACTCGATTGCGGGCGATTCAAGCCACGCAAGTCAGATGGCAGGTCGAAGAATTTCACCGCAGTTTCAAGCAACTGACGGGCAGTGAAAAATGTCAATGTCGAAAAGAGCGGTCGCAAAGAAATCATTTAGCCTGTTGTTACAGTGCGTGGGTGGCAATCAAAGTCAAAGCTCAGGAAATGAAAACGACAATGTATCAAGTGAGGAATAATTTATTCGTAGAATACTTGAAGTTACAACTGCAAAATCCAACGATTCCGGCTTTGTAATTTTAGTTAAGCGAAAGTCCTATTAGTAAAACTTTATTC
>JACDDA010000018.1:0-1027 GCA_013817245.1 Gammaproteobacteria bacterium | reverse complement strand
CTTCCTGACAAGGTAGCATTATTGTTACTTTTTAAGTCTAGTTTCAACTAAAAGTGTAGCATCTTCTGCCTTGTCTTTAATTTTTATAGGAAAGCCCTATATAGAGAGAAAAAAGTGTCCAAAAACTACAGTTTTTGGACAGCTTATTATTCTCTCCTTAAGGGTGACTGGTATTGTTCGTCAGTTACCTTTTCCATCCTAATCAACTACCTTGCCGTCGAGATGATCCTGAATGGCGATATGCGTCATTCTGCCGTTTGGCGAAGCGCCGTGCCAATACTTTACTCCCGGCGGAGTTCAGATGACATCGCCCTGCCTGATCTCTTGCTTTTCACTATTCCATTGCTGAATCCAGCCAGTTCCAGCCCCGTGACGATCAAAGTTTGACCAAGCGGGTGACTGTGCCACGCAGAACGAGCACTAGCCTTAAACGTAACATTAACTTTTGAGACTAAATTTGAGTGTCAAGAACTATGTTTTCTAACACCACAGTTACTTCAAAAAGAATATCAGGCTTAGAATTCTTAATAAGTTTTTTTGCTAAAGAAATTACCAATTATTTTGTGATTTCGTGAAACAACCAAGCCTTTGCCATACTCCAATCGCGCCTGATCGTTATGTTTGAAACATTCAAAACTTCGGCGGTTTCGTCAATTGACAAGCCACTGAAATAACGAAGCTCGACTACTTTTGCCTGCCTTTCGTCGAATTTTGCCAGCTTGTTTAAGGCTTCGTCGAGCGCTACAAGATCAACGCTTTTTTCCTGTGAAACGATTGTTAAGGCTTCATCGAGCGGCAAATTCTCCGCCGCGCCTCCGCGTTTCTCTCGCTTTCTTTCACGCGCGTAATCAACCAGAATCCGGCGCATAGCTTGTGCCGCAATCGCAAAAAAATGGGCGCGGTTTTGCCATTTCACGTCGCGCTGGTCAATTAATTTCAGGTAGGCTTCGTTGATCAAAGCTGTTGGCTGCAGCGTGTGATTCGAGCGTTCGCGTCGCAAATAACCCGAAGCCTGACGACGCAGTTC
>JACDDA010000017.1 GCA_013817245.1 Gammaproteobacteria bacterium | reverse complement strand
AGCGTCCCCTTATTTTCTTCTTTCTTTAATTTTTTTCAAACTTGATGTCGAATCGGGTTTCGAAAGTGTCTATAACATCATACGCTAACTTCTTCAAATCTTGGATCGGCATGTTTCCATAATCAACTGCCATTAGTGTTATAACTTCGCCAACACCAGAGTTGTCCAAGGATAAAACCGGATCTTTATTAAAATAGAGAACGATAAAAAATGCCTCTTTCCCTTGGGTATGAAATTTCATTTGCTCTCTATCTTTTTCGTAAATACGCAAGTCCCATTTCTTTGCAACCTCCTTTATTGCAAGTTCAACCATATCAGTCTTTGATGTATCAAACTTGGCTGTGTATAACAGGTAAGGTGACCTATAGTCAGCCTCACAGGAACTTATTATTAAAAATAGCATTAGTATGAAGAGTCTGAATATCATCAATTGCTAACTCCAAACTGAGTCACAACGTTTTGTACATTGGGCAGGAACAAGTCAATACCAAGCCAGTTGTTAAAACCCGGATTGCTGCCGGTTCCCGTACCGATGACATCGTAATAGAGAATTCCACCACCGAAATACACCCGATGCGTTACATCACCAGGATGATAATTATGACCATCTAAAGTTCTATTAGGAAAATAAGGGGACGCTACCCTTTTATTTCGCATGTTATTCATTATCAGATACTCGCTTAGGTCGTCCTTGTGGCTTAAAACTTAACGCACGTCCTGCCAGTCTTTCCAGTTTACGAATAAAGGTTTCAGAACCACAAGGCAATCCTTTGTCCACGTGATGTCTTAATTGTGTCATTTCTTCTGTATTGTCGCCTTCCGCCAACCATGCCGACCAATCACCTATTCCATTAAACTGTTTTTGCCAACCCACTTGGCGCGTGATCACAGGATCATCCACTAATCTGCAATGGCCTGCTGCGCTCGACCAACGATATTTTTCTGCTTTACGTGATAGTTTGGCGCGGACGGGATTACGTTCAACATAACGTATAGCCGCCCATGTGTAGTCATCATCCAATGGTGAAGAAAAATAACGCCCTTGCCAGACATGTCCTTTCCAATTTTTAAGTTTATTCACGCGTTGTGCGTAGCGCATATGCAAAGGTTTTAACACGTCTAATGAAAATAAGGGGACGCTACCCTTTTATTTCGCATGTTATTCATTATCAGATACTCGCTTAGGTCGTCCTTGTGGCTTAAAACTTAACGCACGTCCTGCCAGTCTTTCCAGTTTACGAATAAAGGTTTCAGAACCACAAGGCAATCCTTTGTCCACGTGATGTCTTAATTGTGTCATTTCTTCTGTATTGTCGCCTTCCGCCAACCATGCCGACCAATCACCTATTCCATTAAACTGTTTTTGCCAACCCACTTGGCGCGTGATCACAGGATCATCCACTAATCTGCAATGGCCTGCTGCGCTCGACCAACGATATTTTTCTGCTTTACGTGATAGTTTGGCGCGGACGGGATTACGTTCAACATAACGTATAGCCGCCCATGTGTAGTCATCATCCAATGGTGAAGAAAAATAACGCCCTTGCCAGACATGTCCTTTCCAATTTTTAAGTTTATTCACGCGTTGTGCGTAGCGCATATGCAAAGGTTTTAACACGTCTTGTAACCCGGTATCCGTAGCAGGCACTAATACTAAGTGAATATGGTTATCCATTAAGCAATAAGCCAACACTTCAACATCATGCTGTTCACAGTAATCTTTCAAACAGTCTAGATAGTATTGACGATCATCATCAGAAAAAAACACGTCTTCTCGGCGATTGCCTCGCTGAGTGATATGGTGAGGGACTTTAGGAAATACGGCTCTGGCTTGTCTTGGCATAGCAGCAGCTTAACATGCATCAAATTTAAAGGGTAGCGTCCCCTTATTTTCCGTTAGCTCAACTAACCCTTTTATTCCAAACCCGTTGTGGTGCACTTATTACTTGAATCCGCCATGGCCTAGCGTAGTTGATTCAATGCGCCAGATCAATCGAGTCTGACCCCATTGATTTTGACCCCATTGATTTTTTGAATAAGGCGGATTCAAACAATAACTGCAATTTTGTTAAAAAATAACTAACCTGTCCTGTCGATTGTACAAGACTTCATTCGGTGTTTGATAGTCTCGTGTTTTACGTGGTCGATTATTTAATCGAAACATAA
>JACDDA010000016.1 GCA_013817245.1 Gammaproteobacteria bacterium | reverse complement strand
ACCCCTACATTATCAGTGTAGTGCTCTAACCAGGCTGAGCTACGGGACTAAACATAGTTTAACCTTTGCCCAAATGATTAGTACATTTACTGAGCTCGTTTTGGGAACTTCATTGTAATTTTATAAATATTGAAGAAAAAGAAATAGCAGAGTAACTCCGGCCTAAACCGGCGCTTCAATTCACTCCAGAAAGGAGGTGTTCCAGCCGCACCTTCCGGTACGGCTACCTTGTTACGACTTAGCCCCAGTCATCGGTTTTACCCTAGGCGACTCCTTGCGGTTATCGACTTCAGGTACCCCCAACTCCCATGGCTTGACGGGCGGTGTGTACAAGGCCCGGGAACGTATTCACCGCGTCATTGCTGATACGCGATTACTAGCGAATCCAGCTTCATGAGGTCGAGTTGCAGACCTCAATCCGAACTGAGATGAGCTTTAGAGATTAGCATCTTGTTACCAAGTAGCTGCCCTTTGTACTCACCATTGTAGCACGTGTGTAGCCCTGGACGTAAGGGCCGTGCTGACTTGACGTCATCCCCACCTTCCTCACCGCTTACGCGGGCAGTTTCACTAGAGTCCTCAGCTTAACCTGTTAGCAACTAATGATAGGGGTTGCGCTCGTTGCGGGACTTAACCCAACACCTCACGGCACGAGCTGACGACAGCCATGCAGCACCTAGTTTCGTGCCCTTGCGGGAAGCACCGTTTCCGGTGCGGTCACTAACTTTCAAGCCCAGGTAAGGTTCCTCGCGTATCATCGAATTAAACCACATGCTCCTCCGCTTGTGCGGGCCCCCGTCAATTCCTTTGAGTTTCAACCTTGCGGTCGTACTCCCCAGGTGGATTACTTATCACTTTCGCTTAGACGCTGACTGTATATCGCCAACATCGAGTAATCATCGTTTACGGCGTGGACTACCAGGGTATCTAATCCTGTTTGATCCCCACGCTTTCGTGCCTCAGCGTCAGTTATAGTTTAGTGAGCTGCCTTCGCAATCGGTGTTCTGTGTCATATCTAAGCATTTCACCGCTACATGACACATTCCGCCCACTTCATCTATACTCAAGATTAGCAGTATCAATGGCAATTCTACAGTTAAGCTGTAGGCTTTCACCACTGACTTACTATTCCGCCTACGCACCCTTTAAACCCAATAAATCCGGATAACGCTTGGATCCTCCGTATTACCGCGGCTGCTGGCACGGAGTTAGCCGATCCTTATTCTTACGGTACCATCAGCCCTCTACACGTAGAGGGGTTTTTTCCCGTATAAAAGCAGTTTACGACCCATAGGGCCTTCATCCTGCACGCGGCATGGCTGGTTCAGACTTGCGTCCATTGACCAATATTCCTTACTGCTGCCTCCCGTAGGAGTCTGGTCCGTATCTCAGTACCAGTGTGGGGGATCATCCTCTCAAACCCCCTAGACATCGTAGCCTTGGTGAGCAGTTACCTCACCAACTAGCTAATGTCGCGCATGCCCATCTTCAACCGCCGGAACTTTAATTATAATAAGATGCCTTATCATAAAATTATGGAGTATTAATCCCGATTTCTCGGAGCTATTCTCCAGTTGAAGGTAGGTTGCATACGTGTTACGCACCCGTGCGCCACTCGTCAGCTCTCTATTGCTAGAGACTGTTACCGTTCGACTTGCATGTATTAAGCCTGCCGCTAGCGTTCATCCTGAGCCAGGATCAAACTCTCCATTGTAAAGTTTGTTTTTATGTTCAAATTTAATTGAACTTTGTGTCTCGGGAATTGTTGCTACTCATGTTTTTGCAAACATAAATATTACCTTGCTATTTCTTAATTTATCTTCAATAAGTCAAAGAACTTTTATTCTTTATTTCTATAAAACTTAACTCATTTGTTAAGCCTTTTTAATACTTTTTTATCTGCCTTAAATATAAACAAAAATATCCTCCGTTTATTTTAAGGGCCGCAAAGATAATTTACTTTTGCGAACTTTCCTAATATTATTTAAAAAAAATGTTTAGTTTCTTTTTTAAACCTTCAATTTACTCGCTTGCAAATCGCTTTTTCAATGCCAACGTTTCTTTTCGGGCTGCAAAGATAATCAATGTTTTTAATCCTGCAATTTATTTTTAGCCTTTTTTTAAATTAATTGAAAGAAATTCAGCTTCAAAGGTGAGTGGATCTATAATGTTGCAATTTTTATAAAAAAGCCCCAACAAAAGCTGGGGCTTTAATAAAAAATTGGCAACGACATACTCTCCCGGGTTTAACCCCAGTACCATCTGCGCTGGTGGGCTTAACTGCTCTGTTCGGAATGGGAAGAGG
>JACDDA010000015.1 GCA_013817245.1 Gammaproteobacteria bacterium | reverse complement strand
TAAGTTGTCTCCAAATAATAAAACTCTTTAGTTAAAAATTTCAAATGATCTTGGTCAGAAGATCTCATTAATTTATATTTCCTATGGGAGGCGTATATTATATGGGTCTTTGCACCACCGAAATCATAGCCACAGTCCCCAGTGCCGAACCGCTCTCCAGTCAAAATCAAAGCTGTGTCAGAATAAAAATTTCCTTTGTAATGCTTTAAAATTTTAAGCGTCACCAGATAAGCTCGGTAATAATCTCCCGATTCCAAACCTTTAGTTGTCCAACCAACGGTATCAATTTTTAAGACTTCTCCTTCAAACACAGCCGCTGATCTTTCAAAATTCTCGGGAACAGAAAGTGGTCGGCATGAACAACTTTCCGCTGACTTTGGGTAAAATGCCAACAGTAATATTAAAATGGTAAGTCCTTGCATTTGATGATGTGTTGATAGCGTATAACGGTACAGCTTTGCGCAGGCGGGATAATAGCATTCCGTATGCTGGAACTATAGCCAAATTTATAAATAATTGTTCATTGTTGCTACTATCGCTCAGATATATGTCCTGCCCCATTTGCAGCAATACTTTTGTTGAACCGAACCCTCGTTCCTCGGGAACCACCACTATTCCGTTTTTCTTAAATTAGTATTCTAAAAATTTACATCATGAAAAAAGTTGAGAAAAAAAATTAGCGCCTACCGCAGAAGCGGCATTACTTAAGTTGCAACAGGTTATGACTGTTGGTAATTATTCGCCCCGAAGCATTGGTAATTACATGCGCGAGATGCGTTTCATCTTTGAGTATTATCCGGATACTCTTCCATCCAAACTTACGGCAGAGCAGATTGAGTTGTATATCTGTTACATTAAAAAAGTATTCAACAGCGGCTTTTCCAAATGCCGGCTTGTAGCTTCCAGCGTTTCTTTTTTCTTTAAGCAAATACTTAAGCGTCCTTACGATCTTCCTTCCAAACTTTATCCACGCAAGGGCTTTAAGCTGCCCAATGTAATGAGTGCCATTGAAGTGGGCCAGTTATTAAACACATCACTTACCATTAAGCAACAGGCGTTGCTGCAACTGTTTTACAGCAGCGGTATTCGCCTCGAAGAGTGCAGCCGCATTAAAGTGGCCGACATCGACAGTACCCACATGCGCATTAAAGTGGTGGCGGGAAAAGGCAATAAAGACCGCTATACACTTCTTTCTGCAAAAGCGCTGGATACCCTTCGTCAATATTTTCTCAAACACCGCCCTGCGGTTTATTTATTTGAAGGCAAGACCAAAGGCAGATCCATGCATTGCCGCAGCATAGAGTTCAACGTGGAGCAGGCCATGAAACTCGCAGGCTTTAAAGACAAAGGCTTTAGCGCTCATACGCTTCGTCATTCCTTCGCCACTCATCTGCTCGATACAGGGACAGACCTGCACACCATCAAAGAACTGCTCGGACATAGCAACATCAGCACCACGATGATTTACCTGCATCTGCAAACACATCGCTGCAGCCGTATCATTAACCCGCTTGATCAACTCTGTAAACAGCAAGCCGGTGATAGCAAGTAACAGCACCGGCAGCCGGGCCACTGTACAACAACTACTGCAACAAATGGATGGATGGAAAGCGCTTACCGCAGCAGGCAGTCATAAAGTGCTTAGCCTCATAGAACGTTGTCGCACGGCTGATTTTGGGTATCATGCTTATCGCTGCGGTGACAGCGATTGCGGCGCTATGCAATATGTGTATCATAGTTGCCGCAACCGTCATTGTCCACAGTGTGGCAACAGTAAAAAAGAAGAGTGGATAGAAGCACGGATGAAAGAGCTCTTACCGGTAAAGTACTATCATGCAGTCTTCACCATACCCCATCAGTTGAACAGCCTTGTCATGGGCAACCGGAAAGCCATGTTCACCTTGCTCTTCGATGCGGCATCCTATACGCTGCTGAAATTTGCTAAGGATCCACAGTACCTTGACGCACAACCGGGCATTATAACCATACTGCATACCTGGGGGCAGCAGTTGAGCTTTCATCCGCATGTGCATTGTATTGTAAGTGGTGGCGGCATAGATAAGAACAAGCAATGGAAAGAAGCTCTAAAAGCCAAACACCTCTTTCTCTTTCCGGTTAAAGCTGTACGCCAGGTGTACCGCGCATACTTCCTGAAACAGTTGCAGCAGGGTATTGACAACGGCACCGTGACCATGACCAAAGAGCAGCATGCGGCATGGCCTGCACTGTGTGGCTCGCTGTACAGTATGGAGTGGATTGCTTATTTTAAAGAACCCATGGGTGGTCCCGCACAAGTACTGGAGTATTTGGGTCGGTACACGCACAAGGTCGCGATCAGCAATCACCGTATAAAGCGTATTGACATGGACAACAATGTCACCTTTGAGTATAAAGATTATGCAGATGGCGGAAAGAAAAAGAAACTGACTTTAAGTGGGGAAGAATTTTTGCGACGCTATGAACAGCATTTGTTGCCACCACGCTTTTGCAGGATAAGGCACTATGGTTATCTGGGTAATTATAAACGGAAGGAACGTGTGAACGAATTGCTTCAACAAATGGCCTTGCCCCCACATGCACAACAGGCACACATAAGCGCAAGCATAAGAACCATAGAAAAATACGGCACGGATGTGCTGTTATGCAGCAGTTGTAAAAAAGCAAAACTGGAATTGCTGTATATCATAGATATCAATAAACACGGAATGGAGGTACAAAGAGAATAGGGTGACATTGGGATTTGGGAAAAGCCAGCATTTTTTTTCAACGTTGACGGACGTGCCGGCAGAGGTATAGGTAAGTATGAAGAAAAGACATAGAAAAATGAGCAAAATGAAAAAACCAGCCGGGCCATGCAAACAAAAAACAGGTTAACCATGCTCAAGATGCTCTCCCATGAAGCAGACACCATACAAAATAGCGGATTGATCGTCAGCAGGCAATAAAAGATGCCGCTACTTTGTCCCCAATGGAAGGCCAGCTTCGGTCAACATGGAGTAGAACAAAAAGCCCCGATAGTCTCTGATTATCGGGGCTTCTTTTTGGGGCTTTTCGTCTACTCCACTTAATGTTGCAGGCAATGCTTTGTCGAAAAGCCATGAATATTTTTAGTTGATCTTGGTAAATAAATTATCACAACC
>JACDDA010000014.1 GCA_013817245.1 Gammaproteobacteria bacterium | reverse complement strand
TAGTTGAGTATAACGTTTCATAAGTACTTCACCTTTGGTCGGGTAAAAGGCTTACGTTAGCTCAACTAACCCTTTTATTCCAAACCCGTTGTGGTGCACTTATTACTTGAATCCGCCCCATTGATTCATTGGTCTTGACACAACTCAAGGAAGCTCCACCGGAGACCATGAGTAATTAATCCTTTCCAATTTATCATTTAAAAAATGAAACTCAATAACAGCATGCCTTGAATTAAAACCAACCTTCCAATGATCTCGCTCATAAAATTCATCATCCAAAATATCAACCAATTTTCGCGGACGTGTATCAGCTAAATAAATACCAACTGACGTAAGCTCATCGTTTGCAAAGGCTTTTAGAATAACTTTTTTCACTTCCGATTTAGACATGCTTTTCTTAATTGCAAAATCACTTTCCTCGTTTTTTGCTCGATAACTATTTAAAATAAAAACATCACTCACTAATGACTCATCAAAAACAACTATTGTTTTTGATGTCGACCGCTTACTTAATAGGCTGATTTCTTTTTTCTCTAACAATTTTTCAAGCTTTTTTTCTTTAAAGAACATATCACTTGCCACATATACTCGATCTTCAAGGGCCGGAGATACATGCGATATATCTTTATTGGTTCTCAATAAATTCAAAACTTCCATTTTTGACATTCCAATTTTAAATCCAAAAATTTCCCCGCTATTTCTTATTTCTCCTGTACAACCAACAAACGAAGCCATACATAACGCCGCAAAAATCAAGATGTGTTTTTTGTTAATAAACATATTCTGTGCTCTATTGATTGAATTACTCACCATAATCCTGAGCAACCGCTCCAGGAATGCTTGGGACAATACCGCCGGCTCCTTCAATGATATTATCTGCCGCTGTGTTTGAATTGGGTCCCATAATTGGCCGATACGAGTCAGCATTATATGCATCGCCTTGTTGTTTAACAGCAGTATCAAATTCTTGTGATGACATATTAGATGGTACATCAATTCGATAGTTACCATCCCCTGATTCAAAAGCAGTCGTATCATCTACATAAGTGGAATCACTGGATCCTTGCGGAAGAGGTGTAGTATCACCGTATGAAACAGAATATTGAGAGTCAATAACCTCTTTTATATCTCCGCATTTATCCATTTCATAATGCCAAATAATAACCGAACAATGCTTAGCCCCAGTCCAACCAAGGCCGCCGCCTAACGGACGACAATTCATTGTTACTTCAAGTCCCAACGGATCTTTATGACGTATGGGATTATTATTAGCATAACCGTATACATTCATCCCACCTCTTAGCCCAATCGGATCACTGCTAATAAACCGATTAATACCGGGCGCATAATAGCGCGCACGATAATAATACAATCCCGTGTCATCGTTTTCGCGTCCGGTGTATTGCGTCGGATTTTCGCTACTCTCACCTTCCGTCGCTGTTTCGCCATACGCGCTATAACGATACGTGGTGGTGGTTTGACCGGTTATATTCGTCAGCGCTTGGGTTGAGCCCAACATATCAGTAAGCAGATAGCGATCGCCGCTGTCGCTGTAACGGGCGATAGCTTCGTCGATGTTGTTCGTTCTTAAATAATGCGCATTAGTCGTACCCAGTTCTGCGATAACATCCAAGCCATCGTGCACATAACGGGTGCTGTGGCTGTTGATAGTACTTTCCGTTCTGCGGCCTATAGCATCGTAACTAAAGCTTGCAGTGAGTGCTTCGCAGTTGGGTTTAAAGCCCTGAATATCAGTCAGTTGGTTTTTGATATTCCACGTTAATTGTGTGGTACCACAACTATTAGTTCGCTGTATCATATTGCCCATGTCGTCGTATTGGAAACGCTCGATGATGTTATTGTCGTTATCTTTTAAAGCAATTAAACGATTGGTTTTAAGATCGTAATCAGCGTGTTGCGGTGATGCTTGTTTAGTGCTTGCAGCATGACGATCACGTTTAATGATATTGCCTGCTGCATCGTAGTCATAATTTAATTGTTCTACGACGGTGCTGCCTTTTTTATAACTCAATTGTGTTAAGCGACTGGCATCATCGTATGTGTAATTAGCGACAATGCCATTGGGATACGTTAATTGACGGCGACGATTCAAGGTGTCGTAAGCAATAGTTACTTCATCGGCACCATAGCGAATGCTGATTAAATTACCTTTATCGTCATAGGCATAACTGATCGTTTGCCAGGGTGTTTGCATTTCTATTCGACGACCTAAGTCATCGTAACGATAGCTAATGTTACCTTGCGAAGTGGTTTCCTGAATGACGCGATTTAGATTATCGTAACTATAACTGATAGTGCCGCTATTATCGGTGATCGCACTCAAGCGATCCACAGTGTCGTAACTGCGGGTTTTGGTGCTGCCATCACTGTAACGCGTTTCAACCCGTTGGTTTTTATTGTCATAGCTGTACTGAAGCGTGCGCCCTTGGCGATCAGTATACGTGCCGACATTGCCCGCAGGATCATAAGTGAAGTGTTGCGTTTTATTCGCCCCATCAGTACTGGTAAGCGCACGATCTTTTTCATCATAGGTGTTGGTTTGAATCAATTGATTATTTTGATTCCATACTTTCGCTAAATTACCGCGCGCGTCGTATTCGAGTTTAATCAAACCACCCGCAGGATCTTTAACTTCGATATGCTGATTACGCGTATTCAAAGTAACATCACTCGCAAAACCTAAGGCATCCGTGATTTGAATAGTACGACCCACCCCATCAGATTTGAAGTGTACGGTGTGACCCAATGGATTTTTAAGACTGATGAGATCCCCTTGTGCGTTATAAGCTAGCTCAGTGGTTTTGCCTTGCGCATTAGTAATACGTTTTAGTTGGCCTTTAGCGGTGTAATTATAAATTTGCACATTACCATTGGCATCCGTGCTTTCAAGTAATCGTCCGCTGGCAGTGTCATAACGAAGCTGCGCTAACGTGAGTACGGTATTGTCAGGTCGATAACGCACTACGTGAGTCACTTTATTCCATTTTGCATCGTAGCTGTATTCAGTGATGCGGTTGTCCGCATCAATCGTACGAATCGTATTGCCTTTGTCGTCATAGGCAAAACGCGTGATGCGGCCTAATGGGTCCGTTAATTGAATCAGATTATTATCTTTGTCAAATTTACGAATGAAGCGACCACCCTGCTCGTCTTCTGTTTCTAAAATATTGCCACGCGCATTAAACTGCACATGACGGCTACGTAATTTTGGATCGGTGACGGTGGCAGCAATGACTTGGCCGCCATAAATACGCCAACCCGCTTGATAATGCTCCCAACTATCTTCAGTAGGACATGCCGTTCCACTACATTTTTCGTTAGGTTTGTTGATATTAACAATACACGCGCCGGTTACTTTATAAATAAAGCGATGTTCGCCATCAGGGCCTGTTTGCCGCAATACACGGCGACTCGGCCCATAATGGTTAGTCGTTGGTGTTGCGCGTCCTGGATAGTGAATGGTTTTAATGCGTTCTTGGAATGTGGGTTGCGGACATAGCGCTTCGGCAGCAAACTCATCATCACCAACATAAGTAAAACGAGTTTCACCTTCCATTGAATCCGTAAACGTTTCAATCCGATCATCACTGTTATACGCAAGTGTCACAGTGCGACCGATGCTGTCTTGCATTTCATTAATGAAGTTATTTGCGCCATAAGTCATGTTAATGGTGCGGGCTTGCGTACCGATACTTTGTATATGCCCTACCGCATTACGGGTGATGTAAATGCTGTTG
>JACDDA010000013.1 GCA_013817245.1 Gammaproteobacteria bacterium | reverse complement strand
GGTAATCTGGATCATCGATATATTGTAGGATGTGTATGCTTTTTAAGATATGGTTTAATTCCCACAGCGCATCCTTTACCCGACTTTTATATTCATGTGTGCTTAATTTTTTCACGATAATAGGTTGTTTCGTTTCATGCGATAATAACGCAACTAATGTGTCCTTCCGGCAAGCCTGCCTGACATAAATTTTTGATAACGCGTAATCTTATTGCGACCTGATTATTACACCAAAGAAGGAAAGCAATACGATGACCGCAATAACACTTGACGAGGTTGAACAACGCTTTACACAGTGGCGCCTAACCCGCAAAGCCGGCGACAAAATCCCTAAACCCTTATGGGATTTAGTCCAGCAAGTGCTGCCTCACTATAAACTCACGCCGATTATACGCCGTCTACACCTTAGTACTAGCCAACTGCGTCAGCGAGGCTTGCTTGCTAAGGCAGATAAACCAACGTCCCCTATACCGGCTTTTGTCACGCTCGCGCTTCAACCGCCGCCCGCTACGCAACCGTGCCTGGTTCTAGAGCGCCACGATGGTGTAAAACTATCGCTTATCGCGCCCTCGATGGAGCACACGCATTTACTCATTACCACGTTTTTGGCTTGAATCGATGCTCGCCCTGACCCCGCATCACCGCTTATGCATTGCCATCGAACCCGCTGATTTTCGCAAAGGTATCGATGGCCTGGCCGCCGTGTGCCGGTTACAGTTAAAGGCCGATCCCTTTGCCGGCACCGTGTTTGTGTTCCGCAATAAAACCAGCACCGCCGTTAAAATACTCAGCTTTGATGGCAATGGCTTTTGGTTAATTCAAAAGCGCTTTTCAAAAGGCCGCCTTCGGGGGTGGCCCGGCCATCCCGCGCAACCGGTGAAAGCGGTTGAACTGTTGCTTATGCTGCAGCAAGGCACACCAACGAGCCTGCCGGCTGATTGGCGACCGCTACCTGATAATTCCAGGGCAACCATTGCGCGGGGGATTGCAGCACCGCCGCCTGATGCTGTTGCAATGCCGTTAAATAATGATGGGCATTATGTTGGCCCAAATAACAGGTGACCATCAAGCTGGTTAACATCCCACCCAGGTGGGCGCTGTAACGACTGCGGTAAAACAGCGAAGCGCGCCGATGACGAATGGCAATTTTAAGGGCGCGCTCAAGCACATTATTATCTAAGGGCGCTCCTGCAACGCTTAAAAAGCGGCTCAGCTTGTGCCAGTGTTTTTGCAGATAGCGCAGCGCCTTGCCTAACTCACTGTTTGGCTCGACACAATGGTCATGCAATTGCTGGTCAACAAACTGTTTTAAGGTATCCATCAGCGGTTCGCTGTGGGTTTGATGGTGCAGCAACCGTTGCGCATCGGTCATGCCACGGGTTTTTTCGTCCTGCTGGTAAACCGCACTCAAGGCTTTCATGACAATGAGGCACGGCTCAGGGAAGTAATCAACCAGCTCGCTGAATTTGCGAAAGCCATGACTTAAGCAATTACAGACGATGGTTTCGATAGCGCCTGGCAAATTGTTATTGGATGCATCACACATCTGCAGGATGGGCGGCTGCTCGGTCAAGCGGTGTTTTAACAGCGCGGCCAGATTTTCGCCCGCATGGTCCGTGTTATTCATAAACAGCGCAATGGTGTGACCCTCGTACTCTGCCATAAATCCCGAGGTGGTCATGCCGGTACGGGCGTGTTGCGGGTTCGCTTTTATCGCTTTGATAACCGCCAGAATGCGCACCGGGGTATCGTCATTGTGAATCAGCTTTCCCTGAGCGGCTAAGCGCTGCAGGACCGTAAACACCGGATAGCAGGCGCCGGCTAATTGTTCGATTAAATCCCATTGGGTGGCATCGGACAGGGGAAAGCCCAGTAATTTCAGAAAGTGCTCCTGCCGGTACAAAGGGACCGCCACATAATATTTCTGCAGGGCAAGCCAAGCCTTAAACGAGGCGTCGTATTTCTCCGTACCCACCTCCGGCGGTATCGGTGCGGTCACCAGTACCTGACACGCATCGCAGCGGAGTTTTTCTACCGTATAGCGTATGACACGCGCCATGCTTTGTCCGCGCACGCGCAGTAATACCCCCGCCCCATAGCGTCTTAGTTTACCCTGACTGCAGAGACAGCGGTCGCCGACGGCATAATCGGTTATCGCCAACGTCACCTCCTCGCACTGTTCATAGGCGGTATGGGGCAGTCGCCCATGTCCGGGTTTTTTAACCACCGGTGCTGACGATGCGATGTCATCAGCCGCCGGTTCAGCATCGACAACAGGAAGGCTCGCTGAAGGGGGTGGCGGCGAACTATAGCCTTTACCAAACAGCAGGGTGCGTAGTCGTCGAAGGGAAATCGTCTTTTTTTGTAAATACAACGGTAGCCACAGGGCCAATTCAATGCATTTAATCACTAACGTTTGTTCAGCCTCGGAAAGGGTATTGTCGCGAACACCTTGAATCATACGGGCAATGTCGTCGTCGCTTTTTTCGGCAATATCAGGTAGCGCGTGAGGTGTCGTCATCGGATAATCGGTGTGTTAAGGTAGCACGGTGACAAATAAGGATGCTTATTATTTTAAGGGCGCACCGATTTGGGGTGGCGTCCTGATATTAACCTTTAAGGTGAGCACGGGCTATGGACATTTGGCTATCTGCGTTTAATCTATCGGCTGAAAATTACCGACGTTATTTGACCGAAATAAAAAAAAGCAATTTACCGCCCGACATCCAGGGGGAATTAATTGATTTATTGGACACGGCCATGCAACAGGATCAACAGCTCCGGGATATCGGCTGGCTTTGATAACGCACACTTTATAAATTTAGTCTAGGCAGGCTTGCCGGAAGGACACTATAATTCTGTAATGTACAAGTTAAGAGATTTATTTTTCTTAACTTGTACCATAGGAAAAAATGTTATTAATTATTCAAAATAGCCAAGCATGTTGGTTTTGGTTCCATATCTAAAAGTACCCCATAATCGCGCAACACGTCTTGATGAAAATCGAGAAAGTCATCGCCACTGGCTACAGAGGCTAACGCCGCCGCTTGGCTTAAATGGTCATGCAATTTGTCGCGCAGCTCCAGTAACGAGAGCGGTTGAGATAAAAAGTTGGGATTAGACGCGGGATCGTTTAAGCTAGAATGAGCCATAATACACCTCTATCGTAGGTTGTTGTGGTTAGTATTGCTTGGGTGCTTGTAACACCCAGGCAGTACGCTTATGTAACGCTAGTCGATATGACCAGCTTGCAAATGCCCAGCGGCATATTTGTGTAAAAGGCTGGCGATCAGGGTTTGATATGGTAATCCCTCATAGGCTGCCTTTTGTTTAATACGGTTTAAATCGCTGCGAGACAGTCGAATATTAATGCGCGCATCTTTGCGAAAGTAATTAGCGGCGGCTTCTCTGGCAAAGGCAAGTTCCTCTGCTAAGTTATCGACGCTTTTTAATTCACCACGCTCAAATGCTTCTAGCAGTTCTTGTTCTTCTTCATCCAGTTTTTGCTCTTTTATGATGTCTTTGCTCATGCTAACTCCTGCCTGCTTTTCGGTATTGCTTTTTCATTTTCCGACTTTTAAAAATGGTTTTAAGGAACGCGCATGTTGTACTTTTTCTTACAAAAGGCACTAAGTACACGTACTCATTAATATTCAATATATACATGCTTTGATGAGGATATTTAGCAGGATTTGCATGAGGCACTACATCGAGTATATCCCCATTTTCTATAGCCGCTATTGCCTCTTCAAAGCTAATATTGCGATGTTCTTTTAGCCACTGATTTTTATCTGCCGGAAAGTCATATTCTTTATATGTCATGGACTAAATATAGCCTATAGTGTGCCTGTTGTCAATTCAATTTAAATTGATTGTGCCTTAAGCGGTATAGGTTTCTGACATCTTATTATTCTGATCCTGTTGTTGATACGCTTTTAAAGTTACTTCTTTGTTAACGCTTAACTCAGAATTTCGGGCCACTGCGATCTGGGTTTTTTTGTTCTTCCTGCTGCTGAGCAGTATTTACACTTAATTTTATCCGTTTGTTATCATCATCTAAGTCATCATCTTTTTTCCGCTTTAAAGGATTCAAAGCTTGACGGGTATCATCCTCTTCTTCATTGCTATCATTGCTGCCATAAGATTCATCGCTAACATTTGGGCTGCTCTTGTTTTCTTCATTAATTTCTTTCTTTTTATATAAAATTGTAATATTTCCTTGGTCGCACTTGATGTAAACATTAAGGTTATATTCTTCTTCAGTATGAAAAGGGCTGAGATGTGTGCCTGGATTAAAGTCAGGTAAAGTAATGCCCGTATTTTGTGCGAACTGCTGTTTTTGTTTGTCATCAGTCAAAAAATTGCTTAAGCCAGCAATTTCCTGCTCCGTACCTGTTAATTCTTCCTGCACATTCGCTTTTTGACCACCCACAACGCCAATACTCTTTAGCGTAATGACATTACTATTAAGATTGCTTTTGATGGATTGAATAACAAAAGTGATACATTCTGAAGCAGCCGTCACATAACCTTCTTGTTTTTTATTTTCCTGATTAAGCTGTAACCTATCAATCTGCTCATTTGTTTTTCCAGACCAGTGGTACAGGACTACGAAGGTTTCCGTAGTAGAAGATTCAGCGTCAACGTAAGTTCCATCAACAATGATAGCGATACATGTTGCTATCCCCCGTGTATACAACAGGATACCGTCTTTTTCTTTATCATATGTTTCAACAGCTATTGCATTGGATTCAACTCTAGAAGCCTCATACAAATCATTAGGTTCTTCTGTCTCTGCTTGTTGCTCTAAAATTTTCATGTTATCTATTCCTATAAGGACAAAATCTGCTTATCCAAAATTTTGTATAATGCGCCTATACTTCCATTATAGTACTTGTTATTCATGTTGCTTTAACTTAATAGTGATAGCTAAACATTCTTGATAGGAGAAAAATTGCTAATGAAAAAACAAACACCAAGCACTTTGCTTACACATTCACATTCTCTCTTTATGCAGAAGCAGGAAAGATTAAAGCAAATGCAGGAAAAGTTTCTTACTGCAAGAAGTAATTATTATATAAACAGGCAAAAACATGATGCTCAGTCCATCAATCACTTACTTTCAGAATTTCTACCCTGTTTTAAAT
>JACDDA010000012.1 GCA_013817245.1 Gammaproteobacteria bacterium | reverse complement strand
CACAAGGTGAAAGCAACAAAAACACCGCGCAATACACCGGACGTGACAACGACAACACGGGTTTGTATTATTACCGCGCGCGCTATTACGCACCGGAACTCAAACGGTTTATCAGCAGTGATCCGATAGGATTAAGGGGTGGATTGAACACCTATGAATACGTAGGTGGGGATCCGGTGAATTATATAGATTTTTCGGGTAATGGACGCATAGCTGCGGGTGTATGCATTGCTATAGCTGCATATGATGCATATTCGACAGGTAGAGATATAAATGACCTGGAACAAAAGATAAATAAAATGAAGCCAGAGATTAAAAGACTGCAAGCTAAATGTGGTTCTGGTTCAGGGACTCCAGAAGATTTTGAACGTCTAAATGATTTAAATCAGGAACTGGCTAAAGTAATGAGTGATTATGTTCGGGCTGAAATGATGGGTTATATCCCTAGTATAATAACTGGTCTTGGATGTATGGCGTTAGTTTATGTGCCTGGACTTTAGAGGATGTTTATCAATGAATCCAAATAATTTAATTTTATTATCTAATATACTGCTAATAATACCAGCAATATTACTTCTTCCTATATTGGTTTGGGTAAGTAAAGCCAAGTTACCGAAAAACATCGTTAATAAATATTCGTGGAAAGTTGTTTATATGAGTTCCATTCCTTTTGCTTACGCTTGGAAACATAGTGTTAATGAAGAAGATTTAGTATTTTTTGAAAAACATCGAACACGAGCTATAGCGTTTGCGGTTTTTATGTTGCTGAATGGCAATATTATATTATTCGCTAATGTTTTGAATGCTCTTAGTACGTATATGGAACATAATCAATGGACTGAGACTCAAATGAGCTGGTGTATAAATCAACTACGGGATCAACACGTGAGAATCAATAGTAATCAATAAAATCAATAGGGTCAGACTCGATTGATCCAATGATCCCCAACACGGTGGCATTACCGCACGGGAATAACGGGACGCTACCCTTTAAATTTTAAGAACCCACAACATCGATGAAGCCATCGCGCGTTATAGCGACAGCGGTGATCGTTATTTGCTAAACGACATGTTGGGTTCCACCCAAGTGCTGACTGACACTAGCGGCCAAGCCAGAACCACTTATCAATACAGCGCCTATGGTGACACCGACGCACAAGGTGAAAGCAACAAAAACACCGCGCAATACACCGGACGTGACAACGACAACACGGGTTTGTATTATTACCGCGCGCGCTATTACGCACCGGAACTCAAACGCTTTATCAGCAGTGATCCGATCGGATTAGCCGGCGGCTTAAATACCTATGCGTATGTAGGTGGGGACCCGGTTAACTTTACAGATCCGAGTGGACATGGCCCCGTAAGCGGGGGGGTGTGTCTAGCCCTTGATGTGATGTATAGCGGATATTCTCTCTATAAAGATCTTCAAAAAGCTGCCGATCTTGCCAGACTTCAGAAAGCAATAAAACGATTAGAGAAACGCATGGCTGAGTGTGATGTTTTGTCTGAGGAATATGCTGAATTAGCGGAAATTCAGGCCGAGGCCTACGAAAGGTTAGCGGAGTATGGGGCGAATGAGTCTAATGCGGAATTAGCGAAAATACCTGGTGTGGGGACCGTCGCACAAGGCATGGCTATAGGAGGTTTTTGTGGCGCTCTAGCCTTATGGCCCACTCTGCCCTAGGATATATGATATGAAAACTTATAGAATGTTAATTAATGTGGGCTTGATGTTAAGTATTATCGCAACTTTTAATACCACCAAGCATTATGTAGCGCTAAGCTTGCATACACAAACTGTAGAAACATTAATGTCAATTGGCAATAAAGACATTTTGCTGTCTCAAATGGCGACTGCCTTAGGAGATCATAAAGGGAAAAGCATCATTTTGCGCCAGTGCGGGTATTGTTTCACAACTAAAACTGCTTCTTCTACTGCTTTAAGCATAATGACTAAAGAGTTGAAAGCACGTGTTATTGTTGATTTGATTTCATGGATTTTTATTACGGGAATATTTGCGTTTGTACGTTATTCGCTACGGACCGAAGAGTCTAAAAAATCTTCTAAATCAAAATCAATGGCGGAATCAATGGGGTCGGACTCGATTGATCCTTAGCAATGAGAATCAATGGGGTCAGACTCGATTGATCTGGCGCATTAAATCAACTACGCTAGGCCATTAGCAACAGGACACGACTTCTGATGGCTCGCTTACCGCGCTTTGTATTACCTGGGCAACCTCAACATCTCATTCAGCGTGGCAATGATCGTCAGCTTACTTTTAGAGCTGAAGCAGATTATAAAATCAAGGGGTCAGACTCCTTGATTTAAGATCCTCTCGCTGCTAAAGTGCCTGCCATTGACTGAATGAACAAGAATCAAGGAGTCTGACCCCTTGATTCCCACACAAGGTGAAAGCAACAAAAACACCGCGCAATACACCGGACGTGACAACGACAACACGGGTTTGTATTATTACCGCGCGCGCTATTACGCACCGGAACTCAAACGGTTTATCAGCAGTGATCCGATCGGGTTAAGTGGTGGACTGAACACCTATGAATACGTAGGTGGGGATCCGCTTAATGCGACTGATCCCAGTGGCCAAATCGCGATGGTGATCCCGATTGGCATCAACTATGGTCGCTGCGTATTAATGTGTGTGGCCATGGAAATGATCATGGATCCTTGCCAGACCATGGGCGAAGCGGCACAAACCTGTGCATTAGAATGCCTGAATCCTATGAATTGGGGTGGGAAGGGCGCTGCGGGGAAGATGGCGGCTAAGAGTTCAAGCGCAGCGCGGCGTGAAGCAATGCGAAAAGCGGGGACGCCAACGAGTCGTTCCGCAACTTCTCAGTCTGGCAAAGAGGGACAAAGACAAACTACTACCGAGGGTGCTGACGGGAAACCTAGAGTTCAGACGCAGCACCCAGCCGATCAAGCCCATCCTCAACCGCATTGGCATGATGCTGCGCCCAAAATTGATTCGGCTACTGGGGAAATAAGAATAAATAATCAGGGACAAATCAAGTATCAAAACGGCGGCACTACTGAGACTTACTAATGAATGAATTTTCACAAGATAAAACGAATGCACCCTAATCTACAGAAGTCTCTTTCTTTATGAGCGATGCATCAAATCACAGAGCGGGATTGATCTTACATCCATATGTTGAGAAATTATGAGTAAACTCGAAGTCAAGTTACGAGAAGTCGAGCATAAGCGGGCAAGACAGAAGCTTTTAAATTCTGTCGATCCCGCACTTTCTAATTTACTTTCAAAGGCTGAATTTAGCCACGATAGGCAAAGTTTAAAGTACGCAGCTTTTTCTGCATGGGATATAAAAGCAAATGAGCAAACCACAACCAGAGGCAAAGTTAAGGATTGGGAGCTTAAGTATTTTAATACTCCTACTGAAATTGTTAGCTTTATCAAAACTAATGTTAAACCCGCTAACGCAATTGGTTGGTTCTTCGTTGATAGCGAGGGGCCATATTATTCGTTATCGCTCTCCGAGTTCTTGCTCAATCTTAGCTTTTTGCAAGACTACTGCGAAAAACAAAATCACTTTGATATAGGATGGGTAGGAAAGTCAGCGGATATGGGTATTGTTTTTGAATTCAATCATAATCCTTTTGGACACAATGAGTTTGAGGTATGCATGTGGGGTGGAATTAATGGCAATCAATAGCGTTAGAGAGAATAACGGGACGCTACCCTTTAAATTTTAAGAACCCACAACATCGATGAAGCCATCGCGCGTTATAGCGACAGCGGTGATCGTTATTTGCTAAACGATATGCTCGGTTCAACCCAAGTGCTGACCGACACCAGCGGCCAAGCCAAAACGACTTATCAATACAGCGCGTATGGTGACACCGACGCACAAGGTGAAAGCAACAAAAACACCGCGCAATACACCGGCCGTGACAACGACAACACCGGTTTGTACTATTACCGCGCGCGTTATTACGCACCGGAACTCAAACGCTTTATCAGCAGTGATCCGATTGGGTTAAGGGGCGGGTTGAATACTTATGCGTATGTGGGCGGGGATCCGGTTAGTTACACTGATCCGGATGGTAAAAATCCCATATTACTTATTGGCGGGATACTGTGGGCTGCAAAAGGGGGGTATGACGCTGCCCATAACTACGAAACACAAAAATGTTTAGATAAAAAAGAACAAGAACAAAGTGAGCAAGATACTCCTGGTCAAAATGCCATGAATAACGGTGCTAATACCGCAAATAATGGTGTATCTAATGTTGGGCCTGTTGTTATAAAAATTGTCGCAGGTATAGCCGTGGCTGGTGCGACTGGCAATGTTATTGGAGCAGTCGGTGGCATTGCTGGTGCAGCGGGAGGAGCGATATATCATCAAGCAACTCATGCTCGATCACCTAATTGCGAATGTAAATAAATATGACGAACATAAATAAAAAAATTATTAGATACATTTTTTTTACAAGCTTCATGGCATTGCTGTTAACTAAAATGCTGGTGCATTACTTTGAAATGCCTGGCTGTAAAGAGTGCGATTCATTTTTAACATATGTGTATGGCATTACTGTTATATCGCTTGGTTTTTTTTGCATGTGGGGTCTTTTTATTCCAATTCACGCTCTAACATGTTTGTCTTTTAAAGCAGGTAAAAAGTTTCAAAATTATGTTGAGCACTTTTTCGTTACTATATGGACATCTATATTTGGTATAATAATTATGAATTTTGTCCTCGCTTTTATATTTATTCTTAGAAGATTTGTTTAGTTTTTGTATAGCGATAATTTTCTAAAAACGTTTAATTTTTTCTTTTCATATTTATGCTAATTAAATTGTTAATGTGATTATTGAGTATGAAGAGCAAAAATAAAAAAATTATTGCGTGTTTTTTTTCACTTGTTGTGAAAATATTCGTAATTAAAGAAGAAGTACATTAAAACACATAACTGCGCAGAGCGCATATTTTAATATATCTTATGGCATTCCTGGTGGATTACTTATTTTTTTTGTTTTATGGCTTATTTTTATTTTTTTAAAATAGATAAAACACCTAAGACTTACCTTGATCGTTTTTTCATTTTCACGACATGGGTACGGTAATTACGAATTCTATTCTCGTTTTAATGCTTCTAAAATAAATAGGCATGGTTTAAAAACAATGAAAAACTTATTTTTTGAAAAATACTTCATATTTCCATTTTTAGTAATTATTTCTTGTTCATTTTTTATTGGGGTGTATTTTTTAGAAGAATTTTGCTTCTCTGGTATTTTTTTGGATCCCGAGATCAATACGGTTATTGCTGTATTAGGCGCTGTCTTGTTGTTGTTTGGGTCTATTGCGAGCCTAATTTTTATTAATCGACTTCGAAAAAAAATCCATGAAATGTTTCTTGTGGTTTCTGAAGCAAAAAGTAGTAGGATTTTGTTGGAAAATCCTGTTTATGTAAAAATCATTCTTAATGCAATGTTGGCAAATATGATGACCGCAATTGCAACCATTGTTTTGTATTTTCCAGTTTGGAGCAAATGGCTGCCGTGCGATTAGGAATCAATAAGGTCAGGAATCAATAAGGTCAGTCTGAGCTATCCCGGATTTTTCGGACGGTTAAATTAAGCAACATTGATCATCTCATAATGATGCGGTGACTAGTACTGCAATGTTTGATGAATACGTTGCCGATTATAAAATATTTCTAAGTAGAATAACGAGTAGAATAACGGAACGCTACCTTTTAAATTTTAAGAACCCACAACATCGATGAAGCCATCGCGCGTTATAGCGACAGCGGTGATCGTTATTTGCTAAACGACATGTTGGGTTCAACCCAAGCGCTGACTGACACCAGCGGCCAAGCCAAAACGACTTATCAATACAGCGCGTATGGCGACACCGACGCACAAGGTGAAAGCAACAAAAACACCGCGTGAATCAATGGGGTCAGACTCGATTGATTCGGTAGATTAAATGAATTATGCTGCTCCATTATCAAATGGACACGACTTCTGATGGCTCGCTTACCGCGCTTTGTATTACCTGGCCAACCTCAACATCT
>JACDDA010000011.1 GCA_013817245.1 Gammaproteobacteria bacterium | reverse complement strand
TGACTTTCGTCAATGCGGCAGTTAAGGTGGTTTTGCCATGATCCACGTGACCAATGGTGCCCACATTGATATGCGGCTTTTTTCTTTCAAATTTACTTTTAGACATGGCCTTACCTTCGTTTCGGTTTTGCGTTATTCAGTTAATCGAATTAAGAGGCTTTCTTAATAATTTGTTCAACCACACTGGCTGGAGCTTCTAAATACTTAGCGAACTCCATCGTGTAGGTAGCACGACCTTGCGTTGCAGAACGCAGCGACGTGGCATATCCAAACATTTCTGACAACGGCACTTCAGCGCGAACAATTTTGCCCGCAGGCGCATCGTCCATGCCTTGTACTAGACCGCGACGACGACTTAAATCGCCCATCACGTCACCCATATAATCTTCAGGAGTTACCACTTCAACTTTCATGACAGGCTCAAGTAAGACGGGCTTAGCTTTCATAACGCCTTCTTTAAACGCCATCGAGCCAGCAATCTTAAATGCCATTTCATTCGAATCTACATCATGGTAAGAACCATCAAAAACAGTGATCTTAACGTCAACGACAGGATAGCCCGCTAACACACCATTTTTAACTTGTTCTTGTACGCCTTTATCAATAGCAGGAATGTACTCACGAGGAACTACACCACCGACCACTTCATTCACAAACTTATAACCAGCGCCAGGTTCTTGCGGTTCAATACGTAACCACACATGACCATATTGACCACGACCACCTGACTGACGCACAAACTTGCCTTCTTGCTCAACTTTGTTACGAATCGTTTCGCGATACGCAACTTGTGGCTTGCCAACATTCGCTTCTACGCCGAATTCGCGCTTCATACGGTCAACAATAATTTCTAAATGTAATTCACCCATGCCGGCGATGATGGTTTGGCCTGACTCTTCGTCAGTAAACACGCGGAATGAAGGATCTTCTTGCGCCAAACGCTGCAAGGCCAAACCCATTTTTTCTTGATCGCTTTTAGTTCTGGGTTCTACTGCAACCGAAATTACTGGCTCAGGGAATTCCATGCGCTCTAAAGTAATGATGTTATTCAAATCACACAAAGTATCGCCAGTTGTTACGTCTTTCAAACCAACTGCGGCAGCAATTTCACCGGTGCGCACTTCTTTAATTTCTTCGCGTGAGTTTGCGTGCATCAACAACAAACGGCCAATGCGTTCTTTTTTACCTTTAACGGGATTGTAAACAGAGTCGCCTGAATTAATAACGCCGGAATACACTCGGAAAAAGGTTAGCGAACCGACATAAGGATCGGTCATGATTTTAAAAGCCAAGGCTGAAAAGGGTTCTTCATCAGCAGGACTACGCGAACCTTCACTGCTCTCCTTATCATCCAAAATACCTTTAACGGCATCTACGTCAATCGGCGCAGGCATATAATCAAGAATAGCGTCCAACATAAACTGCACGCCTTTATTCTTAAAGGCCGAACCACACATGGTAGGTACAATTTCGCTAGACAAGGTGCGCATACGCAACCCTTTTTTAATTTCTTCCGGTGACAGCTCGCCATCACTTAAATATTTTTCCATGAATTCTTCATTAGCTTCAGCTGCCGCTTCCACCATGTTGTCATGCCATTTCTGCGCAACTTCTTTTAATTCAACAGGAATTTCATGCTCTTCAAATTTCATTCCTTGACTAGCTTCGTCCCAGAAAATCGCTTTCATTTTGACTAGATCGATAATGCCTTTGAAATGTTCTTCAGCACCAATAGGAATAGCAATAGGAATAGGGTTAGCACCCAAACGATCTCTAACTTGTTTAACCACACGGAAATAATCCGCGCCAGCACGATCCATTTTGTTAACAAATGCCATACGTGGCACTTTATATTTATTGCCTTGACGCCATACCGTCTCAGATTGTGGTTCAACACCACCCACCGCGCAAAATACTGCGCATGCGCCGTCGAGTACGCGTAATGAACGCTCTACTTCAATCGTGAAATCCACGTGACCTGGCGTATCAATAATATTAATGCGATATTCAGGACGTGACTGATCCATGCCTTTCCAAAAACAGGTCGTCGCAGCAGACGTAATCGTAATGCCACGTTCTTGTTCTTGCTCCATCCAGTCCATAACAGCTGCACCGTCATGCACTTCACCGATTTTGTGCGACACACCCGTATAAAAAAGAATACGTTCAGTGGTAGTCGTCTTACCAGCGTCGATGTGCGCCATGATGCCGATGTTGCGATAGCGCTCAATAGGAGTTTTACGTGCCACGATGAACTAGACCTCTTAAACCAAAATTACCAACGATAATGAGCAAAAGCTTTATTAGCCTCTGCCATACGATGCGTGTCTTCACGCTTTTTAACAGCAGAGCCGCGATTTTCCGAAGCATCCATTAATTCAGCAGCCAATTTTTGCGCCATTGATTTTTCGCCGCGATTTTTCGCCGCATCAATAATCCAACGCATAGCCAAAGTAGCACGACGCGCTGAACGCACTTCCACAGGCACCTGATAAGTTGCGCCACCGACACGGCGAGATTTTACTTCTACCATCGGGCTAACGTTATCCAACGCTTTATCAACAAAATCTAAGCCAGTGGCTTTTTTCTTGTCCGCAATAACGTCAATCGCACCATAGACGATTTGCTCAGCAATTGATTTTTTGCCGCGACGCATCACCATGTTGATGAATTTGGCAATACGATCACTGCCAAACTTAGGATCTGGTAATACTTCCCGACGAACCGCACTCTTTCTTCTCGACATAATCTATCGTTCCGAATTTTTAAGATAAAAGGGAATTACTTTTTAGGGCGTTTTGCGCCGTATTTCGAACGCGCTTGACGGCGACCATCAACACCTTGGCAATCTTGCGTGCCACGAACTGTGTGATAACGCACACCAGGTAAATCTTTAACACGGCCGCCACGAATTAACACCACGGAGTGTTCTTGTAAATTGTGGCCTTCGCCACCGATATAAGAGCTCACTTCAAAACCATTGGTCAGACGAACCCGCGCTACTTTGCGCAAAGCCGAATTAGGCTTTTTAGGTGTAGTGGTATAGACCCGAGTGCAGACGCCACGGCGTTGCGGACAAGCCTCAAGTGCTGGCACGTTAGTCTTGTATTGTTTCGCTTTTCTGGGCTTACGCACCAGTTGATTGATCGTTGTCATCGATGTTTACGTCTTAGTCCAAAATTGTCATGACGGAAAAATAAACAACAGACCTAATGGCCTGTTATTTGCGTGGCCTCTTCACCTTATATAAGGCATAAGATCTAGAGGCGAATCCCATTATCGACCCCAGGGCTATCCGGGGTCGCGCATTCTAAGAACCGAGGTAGTCGCTGTCAAGCAAACATGGCTTGATAGGTCGCCCTATCAAGCCATTACCGTTGAAATAAATTTAAGCGTCGGCCTGTTCGTCTTGATCAGCACCCACATCTAAACTAATCGTCGGTGCACCGCCGCTAACCGCAGACATGGCTGCCGCCAATTCTTGGTCAACTGTACGACGTTTGCGACGACGTTCTTCGTGATAAGCCGAACCCGTACCCGCAGGAATCAAACGACCCACAATTACGTTTTCTTTCAAGCCGCGTAAATCATCACGCAAACCGCGCACAGACGCTTCGGTCAATACACGAGTGGTTTCTTGGAAAGAAGCCGCTGAAATGAAAGATTCGGTAACCAAAGAAGCCTTCGTGATACCCAACAACATTTCTTCGTAACGGATTTCTTGTTTGCCCAAGCTGCGTAAACGATCATTCTCATCCAATACGCGCGGACGATCTGCTTGTTCGCCTGCTAAGTATTTACTATCACCGGCATCGGCAATAATGATTTTGCGCAACATCTGACGCGTAATCACTTCGATATGTTTATCGTTGATTTTTACGCCTTGTAGACGATAGACGTCTTGAATTTCTTTAACAAGATATTCAGACAATGCCGTGACGCCTTTCAAACGCAAAATATCATGCGGATTTAATTCGCCATCGGAAATAACTTCACCGCGAGCAACTTGTTCGCCTTCGAAAATATTCAAGTGACGCCATTTCGGAATGAGTTCTTCATAAACCTCATTACCTTCACCCGCAATCATCAAGCGTACTTTGCCTTTAGTTTCTTTACCAAACGACACGATACCGGTCATTTCAGCCAAGATAGCTTGTTCTTTAGGCTTACGCGCTTCAAATAAATCGGCTACGCGTGGCAAACCACCGGTGATATCACGCGTTTTCGAGGTTTCTTGTGGAATCCGCGCTAACACGTCACCAACACCAATCAAAGCACCATCTTGTAATGCAACCAATGCACCCGCTGGCAAGTTGTAATTGGCAGGTGTGTCCGTACCTGCAATATTTAAGTCATTGCCTTTTTCATCAATCAATTTAACCATTGGACGTAAATCTTTGCCCATGGTGCCGCGTTGCTTAGGATCAGAAACGACAATCGACGCCAAGCCTGTCATTTCATCAATTTGTTGTAAAACCGTAACGCCATCAACAAAATCAACGAACTGCACACGACCCGCTACTTCGGTTACAACAGGATGTGTATGTGGATCCCATGTTGCAACACGTTGACCTGGGGCTACTTTGTCGCCATCACGTGCGGCAATTGCTGCGCCATAAGGAATTTTATAACGTTCACGTTCACGACCATGTTCATCTAATACGCCAATTTCACCGGAGCGCGATACTGCAACCAAATGACCTTGTTGATGCTGTACGGTTTTAACGTTATGTAAACGTAACAAGCCACCCGCTTTTACTTCTACGCTACTGGTTGCTGCTGCACGTGATGCAGCACCACCGATGTGGAAAGTACGCATAGTTAACTGGGTACCGGGTTCGCCGATAGATTGCGCAGCAATAACACCGACCGCTTCACCGATGTTGACTAAATGTCCACGACCTAAATCACGACCATAACATTTACTGCATACACCATAGCGCGTATCACAGGTAATCACTGAGCGTACGTTAACTTCATCCACACCCGCTGACTCTAATAAATCAACTTGGCCTTCGTCTAATAAAGTACCTGCTGGCACAATCAAATCATCACTACCGGGACGATAAACATCACTCGCAGTAGTACGACCTAACACGCGTTCACGTAATGCTTCAACTACGTCACCGCCTTCAATCAACGGTGTCATTGAAATACCATTTTCGGTACCGCAATCAACTTCGATAATCACTAAATCTTGAGCAACGTCTACCAAACGACGCGTTAAGTAACCAGAGTTCGCCGTTTTTAATGCAGTATCAGCCAAACCTTTACGCGCACCGTGAGTCGAGATGAAGTATTGCAATACATTCAAACCTTCACGGAAGTTAGCTGTAATAGGCGTTTCGATAATTGAACCGTCAGGTTTCGCCATCAAACCACGCATACCCGCTAACTGACGAATCTGCGCCGCACTACCACGAGCACCCGAATCGGCCATCATATAGATAGAGTTAAATGAAGGCTGAGTAACTTTTTCACCCTTAGCATTAACTACATCTTCGCTGCCTAATTTCACCATCATGGCTTTCGCCACTTGATCATTCGCGTGCGACCAAATATCAACTACTTTGTTATAGCGTTCGCCGTCTGTTACCAAACCGGATGTGTATTGATTTTGAATTTCTTTTACTTCCGCTTCAGCTGCATTAACGATGCGAATTTTTTCCGCAGGTACAACCATGTCATCAATGCCAATAGAAATACCCGCACGCGTTGCATAACGGAAACCGGTGTACATTAATTGGTCAGCGAAAATAACCGTAGCTTTTAAACCCACTTGGCGATAACACACGTTGATGGTGCTAGAAATTGCTTTTTTGGTCATATCGCGATTGATTAAATCAAACGACATGCCGGGCGGCAAAATTTCTGACAGTAACGCGCGGCCTGCCGTCGTTTCTACCAAACGACGTTTGGCAATTTTTTCGCCTTTCTCACCTAAATCATATTCCCGAATACGCACTTTAACTTGTGCTTGCAAATCGACGTGACCACCTTCAACCGCTCGATGCACTTCGTTTACATCGGCAAATGCCATGCCTTCGCCTTTTGCGTTAACACGCTTCCGGCTCATGTAATAAATACCCAAGACGATATCTTGTGAAGGCACAATGATAGGTTCGCCGTTCGCAGGCGATAAAATATTGTTTGATGACATCATTAATGCGCGCGCTTCTAACTGCGCTTCAATCGACAGCGGAATATGCACTGCCATTTGGTCGCCGTCGAAGTCAGCGTTAAACGCTGAACACACTAAAGGATGTAATTGGATCGCTTTGCCTTCAATCAACATCGGCTCAAAACTTTGAATGCCTAAGCGATGCAATGTTGGTGCGCGATTTAATAATACTGGATGTTCGCGAATCACTTCTTCAAGAATATCCCAAACTTCAGGACCTTCACGTTCAACCAATTTTTTTGCCATCTTGATCGTGGTAGCTAAACCACGTAATTGCAATTTACTAAAAATGAATGGTTTGAATAATTCCAAGGCCATTTTTTTCGGCAAGCCGCATTGATGCAATTTTAAAGTAGGACCTACTACGATTACGGAACGACCCGAATAATCGACGCGCTTACCCAACAAGTTTTGACGGAAGCGACCTTGTTTACCTTTGATCATATCCGCTAATGATTTCAACGGACGCTTATTAGAACCGGTAATCGCACGACCACGACGGCCGTTATCAAGCAACGCATCAACCGCTTCTTGCAACATGCGTTTTTCGTTACGCACAATGATGTCAGGCGCATTTAATTCCAACAAACGCTTCAAACGATTGTTACGGTTAATGACGCGACGATATAAATCATTTAAATCAGAGGTAGCAAAACGACCACCATCCAATGGTACCAACGGACGTAAATCGGGTGGTAATACTGGCAATACGGTTAACACCATCCATTCAGGACGATTGCCGGATTCGATAAACGATTCCATTAATTTCAAACGTTTGCCATAACGTTTCAATTTGGCTTCTGATTTAGTAGTGCCAATGTCTTCGCGCAATTGCACCGCTTCATTTTGCAAATTAATGGATTTCAGCATTTGATAAACTGCTTCAGCGCCCATGCGCGCATCAAACTCATCGCCCCATTTTTCAACGGCTTCAAGATAAGTTTCGTCAGACATTAATTGACCACGTTCCAAATCGGTCATACCTGGCTCAATCACCACAAACGCTTCGAAGTACAATACGCGTTCAATTTCACGCAAGGTCATGTCTAACAACAAACCAATACGAGAAGGTAATGATTTCAAAAACCAAATATGTGCAACCGGACTCGCCAGATCGATATGACCCATGCGATCGCGACGCACTTTAGATAACGTAACTTCTACGCCGCATTTTTCGCAGACCACGCCACGATGTTTAAGGCGCTTATATTTGCCGCATAAACATTCGTAATCTTTAATCGGTCCGAAAATTTTCGCGCAGAACAAACCATCACGTTCTGGTTTAAATGTACGGTAATTAATCGTTTCAGGTTTTTTCACTTCACCATAAGACCATGAACGAATCAGGTCCGGTGACGCTAAGCCAATGCGGATCGCATCAAACTCTTCTACCTGTCCTTGCTGTTTCAACAAATTAAGTAAATCTTTCATTTGTCTTACCTGCCAATTTTGTATGTGACTAATTGATTAATGGGTAACATCACGCTCGAGCTATCAGCCATCGTGTTCCAACTCGATATTAATACCGAGCGAACGGATTTCTTTAAGCAGAACGTTGAACGATTCGGGCATACCTGCCTCCATCGTGTGATTACCATCAACAATGTTTTTGTACATTTTGTTACGGCCATTCACGTCGTCTGATTTCACTGTCAGCATTTCTTGCAAAGTGTAAGCCGCGCCATAAGCTTCTAACGCCCAGACTTCCATTTCACCGAAACGTTGACCACCGAACTGCGCTTTACCACCTAACGGTTGTTGCGTAACCAAACTATACGGACCAGTTGAACGCGCATGCATCTTGTCATCAACTAAGTGATTCAATTTCAACATGTACATATAACCAACCGTAACAGGACGCGCAAAAGCGTCACCGGTGCGGCCGTCATATAAAGTGGTTTGTCCGGTTTCCGGCATATTGGCGAGTTTTAACATGCGCTTAATTTCAAGTTCAGACGCACCGTCAAATACTGGCGTTGCCATTGGCACGCCTTCACGCAAATTGTCTGCTAATTCCAAAATTTCTTTATCACTGAGTGATTTTAAATCTTGGGTATAAACAGCACCTTCGTTATAAATCTCATCTAAGAATTTCCGCAATTCAGCAAGTTTGACTTGTTGGTCCAACATTTCACCGATGCGATAACCTAAACCTTTCGCGGCCCAACCCAAATGGGTTTCTAATACCTGACCGATGTTCATCCGCGAAGGTACACCTAATGGATTTAACACGATGTCAACGGGACGACCATCTTCCATGCAAGGCATATCTTCAACTGGCACGATGCTAGAGATAACACCTTTGTTACCGTGACGGCCGGCCATTTTATCGCCAGGTTGAATACGGCGTTTAACCGCCATATACACTTTAACCATTTTCAAAACACCCGGAGACAAATCGTCACCCGCAGTGATTTTGTTTTTTTGCTGTTCAAAACGTTGATCAAATTCTTCACGCTTAGCTTTAACGCGTTCCGCAATCATTTCTAATTGCTTGCTGGCGTCTTCTTCTTTTACGCGAATCTCAAACCATTTTTCACGCGCCACTTCAGCTAAATATTCAGCAGTGATTTTGCTGCCTTTCTTCAAACCGTTGGGGCCGCCTTCAGCGGTTTTGCCAATCAACATTTTCTCAACACGCGCATAAATATCATGTTCAATAATACGGAACTGATCATTCAAATCTTTGCGTACGGCGGTTAATTCAGCTTGCTCAATGCGTAAAGCACGCGCATCTTTATCAACGCCATCACGAGTAAAGACTTGCACGTCAATCACCGTGCCATCCATACCTGGCGGTACACGTAATGATGTGTCTTTTACGTCAGAGGCTTTTTCACCAAAGATAGCGCGCAATAATTTTTCTTCAGGCGTTAATTGCGTTTCACCCTTCGGTGTAACTTTGCCAACCAAAATATCATTAGGCTTTACTTCTGCGCCAACATACACAATGCCGGCTTCATCTAGCTTCGCGAGCAAAGATTCGCCAACGTTAGGAATATCGGCAGAAATTTCTTCTGAGCCTAACTTGGTATCACGCGCCACACAGGTTAATTCTTCAATGTGAATCGTGGTAAAACGATCTTCTTGTACCACTCGCTCAGAAATCAAAATCGAATCTTCGTAGTTGTAACCATTCCACGGCATAAACGCGACCAACATGTTTTGACCTAAAGCCAATTCACCCATATCGGTTGAAGGACCATCAGCTAAAACGTCGCCGCGTGAAACTAAGTCACCTTTTTTTACTAAGGGACGTTGGTTCATACACGTGTTTTGGTTAGAACGGGTATATTTAATGAGGTTATAAATATCTACGCCGACATCGTCATCAGTGGTTTCTTCGTCATACACACGCACAACGATACGACCCGCATCAACCGATTCAATCATACCGCCACGACGTGCAACAACAGTCGCACCAGAGTCAGTCGCTACTTTACGTTCCATACCGGTGCCTACTAACGGCTTGTCAGCACGTAATGTAGGAACGGCTTGACGTTGCATGTTAGAGCCCATCAATGCACGGTTAGCGTCATCGTGTTCCAAAAATGGAATCAACGAAGATGCAACTGAAACGATCTGCTTCGGCGATACGTCCATATATTGAATACGGTCGGGCGCTGATAATGCAAATTCATTTAAATGACGACATGAAACTAAATCATCGATAAAACGACTTTTTGTATCTAGATGCGCATTACCTTGTGCAATAACATAATTGCCTTCTTCGATCGCCGATAAATAATCGATGTCACCGGTGGCAACACCATTCACAACACGGCGATAAGGCGTTTCAATAAAACCATAAGGATTGGTGCGCGCATAAACTGCCAATGAATTAATCAAACCAATGTTTGGGCCTTCAGGCGTTTCAATCGGACACACACGACCATAGTGAGTAGGATGAACGTCACGTACTTCGAAACCCGCACGTTCACGTGTTAAACCGCCCGGTCCTAATGCAGAGACACGACGTTTATGCGTAACTTCTGACAATGGATTGTTTTGATCCATAAATTGCGATAACTGGCTGGAACCAAAAAATTCTTTTACCGCAGCGGCTACTGGTTTCGCATTAATAATATCTTGCGGCATCAAGCCTTCGCTTTCTACCAACGATAAACGCTCTTTCACTGCACGTTCTACGCGCACTAAACCCACGCGGAAAACATTTTCAGTCATTTCACCGACTGAACGTACGCGGCGATTACCTAAATGATCGATGTCATCAACAATGCCTTTGCCGTTTCGAATATTAATGATTTCGTGCATAACATCGAGAATGTCTTCTTTAGTTAATACGCCAGAACCAGTAATTTCTTCGCGACCTAAACGGCGGTTAAATTTCATCCGGCCAACCGTTGACAAGTCATAACGGTCTTCAGAGAAAAATAAATTTTGGAACAAGGTTTGCGCCGCATCTTTAGTAGGCGGTTCACCAGGACGCATCATGCGATAAATTTCAACTTGTGCTTCTAGTTCAGTACTAGAGGGATCAATGTTGATTGTGTCGCTAACATACGCGCCTTGATCCAAGTCATTGGTATACAGCACTTGGAATTCTTTAATGCCCGCTTTCGCAATCAACATTAAATTTTCGGCGGTCAATTCACCGTTCGCGGCGACTAAAAGTTCGCCCGTTGATTTATCAACCAACGTCTTCGCTACGCGTTTACCCGTCAACCATTCCGCAGGTACTTGCAAGGTGTCGATATTGGCTTTTTCAAGTTCTTTAATATGCTTCATGGTGATGCGACGACCCGCTTCCACCACTGGCTTACCTTTCACAATAATATCAAAGCTGGCGATTTCGCCACGCAGACGTTCAGGTACTAACGCTAATTCAAATTGATCACCTTTTAAACGCACATCATGCATTTCAAAGAACATCGCAAGAATTTCTTCAGTTTCATAACCTAATGCACGCAACAAAATGGTCGACGGTAATTTACGACGACGATCGATACGCACAAATAAACAATCTTTAGGATCAAATTCAAAATCCAACCACGAACCACGATAAGGAATGATGCGCGCGGAAAATAATAATTTTCCAGATGAATGGGTTTTGCCGCGATCATGATCAAAAAACACACCAGGAGAACGATGCATTTGCGACACAATTACGCGCTCAGTACCGTTAATAACAAAGGTACCGGTTTCCGTCATCAAGGGTAATTCGCCCATGTAGACTTCTTGTTCTTTAATTTCTTTTACGACATTCGATTTTGCAGGTGCTTCTTTATCATAAATAACTAAACGCACTTTTACGCGCAAAGGTGCTGCGTAAGTTAAACCCCGAATTTTGCATTCTTTAACGTCAAAGGTGGGTTCACCCAAACGATAATCAGAATATTCCAAATGCACGTGGCCAGAATAACTAATAATCGGGAACACCGAACTCAATGCGCCGTGCAAACCGGAGGTTGTCCGATTTTCAGGTTTGCTGTCGCGTTGTAAAAATTCGCGATATGACTCAACCTGCATCGACAATAGATATGGCACTTCCAGAATAGTCTGGCGCTTGCCAAAATCTTTACGAATCCGCTTTTTTTCAGTAAATGAATATGCCATCTATTTTTCTCCTAACGCTTGCCGCTCTTACTAACCTGATCAACAGGAAAAGGCCAACGACGAACACAACTGCTCGTCGTTGGCCAGCTCAACAACTTATGAACCTAATAATCAAACACCCATGGGGCTCGATTGTTTGTGGTTAGCAAATTACTTGAGTTCAACCTTAGCGCCTGCTTCTTCCAACTGCTTTTTATAATCAGCTGATTCAACTTTGTTTGCGCCTTCTTTAACAGTTGAAGGTACGCCTTCAACCATATCTTTAGCTTCTTTCAAGCCTAAACCAGTTAACGCACGAACTACTTTAATCACGTTAACTTTGTTTTCGCCGAATGAAGTCAAGACCACGTCAAACGCGTCTTTTTCTTCAACAACAGCAGCGGCAGCGGCAGGTGCAGCAGCAGCGGTAGCTACTGCAGCAGTTACGCCAAATTTTTCTTCCATTGCAGAGATCAAATCAACAATCTCAAGAACGGTCATGTTGGAAATGCTTTCCAAGATATCGTTTTTAGATACGGCCATGTCTAACTCCAAAAATAAATAATGTTAAATTAAGGTTTAAGCAGCTTTTGCGTCTTTCACAGCTGCGATAGTACGAACCAACTTGGTAGGCACTGCATTCAAGGTACGTGCGAACTTGTCTAACGGTGCGCGTAACGTTGCCATGAAAATAGAAATTGCCTGATCTCGGGTCGGCAAATCAGCCACACGCGCTAGATCTTTAGCAGCGTAAAGCTGTCCACCTAATGCGACTAATTTAACTACGAGCTTGTCGTTATCTTTTACAAAATCACGCACTACTCGCGCCGCTGCACCTGGATCCTCTTCCGAGAACGCAAGCAGTAACGGGCCTACTAAGCCATCGCTCATGCATTCAAAATCAGTGCCTTCCACCGCCCGACGTGCCAACGTGTTTTTAACAACACGCACGTAGACGCCAGATTGACGCGCTTTAACTCGTAATGACGTTACTTGCGCAACAGTGAGGCCTTGATATTCAGCCGCAACAGCAGAGTGAGCTCGGGCAGCCACTTGCGCAACTTCTGCGACAACTGCCTTTTTCTGCTCTAGATTTAGAGACATACACTCTCCTTTGAAGATATTGCTATACGAGCTTGCGCTGCATAACGTTATCTAGTTAGCGACACGGATGTCGTCTTGCATTGACATCCCCCTATAACGGCGGCCGAGCAAAATTTGTTCGGGCTGCACCATCTGCGTAGGAGGCTTGCGCCATTAAACGATGTTTCACGAACAGCATCATTCCTACGGTCTTTGACGAGGCGCTAAGCGCTTCGCCCTTTTCGCATAAGATATAAAATCTTACGCAAAAATTTTTACATCTTTTAATTAAACAGATGCACGATCAATTAACACACCAGGGCCCATAGTCGTGGACACGGTGAGTTTTTTGAAATAAATACCTTTCGCAGTCGAAGGTTTAGCTTTTTCTAAATCGGCTAATAACACCGCAAGATTTTCTTTCAGCGCATTCACTTCAAAAGTTGCTTTACCAATACTGCAATGCAAAATACCGGCTTTGTCGATGCGGTAACGTACTTGACCCGCTTTCGCATTACGCACAGCGCCTGCAACATCAGGTGATACGGTGCCAACTTTAGGATTAGGCATCAAACCGCGTGGGCCTAATACTTGACCTAATTTACCTACCACTGCCATTGCATCAGGTGATGCAATGACTACGTCATAATTTAAATCACCGGCTTTCATTTTTTCAGCCAAGTCATCCATACCAACCACATCGGCGCCCGCAGCTTTAGCTTCTTCTGCTTTTGCACCTTGTGCGAATACGGCGATGCGCACAGTTTTACCGGTACCGTTAGGTAACACGGTTGCGCCACGCACAACTTGATCAGATTTACGCGCATCAACACCTAAGTTAATCGCGACATCGACTGATTCCGCAAATTTAGCGGTTGCACATTCTTTGACTAACTTTAATGCGTCATCAGCAGAATAAACTTTTGCGCTGTTAACTTTTGCGCGAATAGCGGTCGTACGTTTGCTCAATTTAGCCATGATTAAACTCCTTCTACGTCCAAACCCATACTCCGCGCACTACCCGCGATGGTACGGACGGCCGCATCTAAACTTGCTGCGGTCAAATCAGGCATTTTCGCTTTCGCAACATCTTCTAATTGCGCACGCGTAACCTTGCCCACTTTTTTAGTGTTCGGGTTGCTACTACCACTTTGGATGCCTACTGCTTTTTTCAGCAGAATAGAAGCCGGTGGTGTTTTAGTAATAAAGGTAAAACTGCGATCGCTATAAACAGTGATCACGACGGGCAAAGGCAAACCTTTTTCCACGTTTTGTGTCGCTGCGTTAAACGCTTTGCAGAATTCCATAATGTTGACACCGCGTTGACCCAATGCTGGACCTACCGGTGGTGACGGTGTAGCCGCGCCTGCAGCTACTTGAAGCTTAATATACGCTTCGACTTTCTTTGCCATGAGAGACTCCTCGTGGGTACAAGCGGATGAACAAGTCACCCTCCCCGGTTACAAAACACACGAACCAACAAACGTTGCCGATTCGTATTTTAAAAACTAACCTTTTTCGACTTGTGAAAACGCCAATTCAACCGGCGTTGCACGACCGAAAATTAATACCGATACTTTTAAACGATTCTTTTCAAAATCAACTTCTTCAACAACACCATTAAAGTCATTAAATGGTCCATCAGTGACACGCACTAATTCACCAGGCTCAAACAATACTTTTGGACGAGGTTTCTCAACACCGTCTTGAATTCGTTGCAAGATCGCATTGGCTTCTTTATCCGTAATCGGTGCAGGCTTATCCGCAGAACCGCCAATAAAACCTAACACCTTGGGCGACTCTTTTACTAAATGCCAAGTCGCTTCATTCATTTCCATGCGCACTAATACGTAACCAGGGAAAAATTTACGTTCGCTTTTACGACGTTGGCCTTCACGCATTTCCACCACTTCTTCGGTGGGCACTAAAATATCTTCAAAAAATTCCTGCATGTCGAAACGCGCAATACGTTCTTCCAGCGAACGCTTCACATGATTCTCAAATCCTGAGTAGGCCTGTATTACATACCAATGTTTTGCCATGCCTTCACCCGTCCTAATCTGTGCCGTCATTTTTAACCAATCGACAGCAACTGTTTGATCATCCAGCTTAAACCCAGATCAATCAGCCATAAAAGAATGCTCGCTATTAATACCAGCACCGCAATAACTAACGTGGTTTGCGTTGTTTCCGCCGTGGTGGGATAGCTAACTTTGCGCATTTCCGCACGCGCATCCCCAGCAAACTGCCAAAAACTACGACCGCCTGCAGTTTGTGACGAAATAAAACCTGCAATACCGACAACCAGTACTAAAGCCAACAACCGATAAATCAGCAGATATGCGCTTTCGTAATAGTGATAACCAAAAATAGCGAGCACCAACAACGCAATAGCTAACACTAGCTTCGCGATATCTGTCCCAACATTTGTTTGCTTTGCTACTGTCATACTTCGCTCATCTACACTAAAAACAACTGTAATAACTCAATGCCATTTAAATGGCAGGCCAAGAGGGACTCGAACCCCCAACCTGCGGTTTTGGAGACCGCTGCTCTACCAATTGAGCCATTGGCCTACACGCTCAAACACCTTGCACTTAAAGCACAGAAAGCGGGCGACACTTTCGAGTCACCCGCTCACTGGTTGTGATTTATTACTTACAAAATAATTTTCGCAACGACACCCGCGCCGACGGTACGACCGCCTTCACGAATAGCAAAGCGCAGACCGTCTTCCATTGCAATTGGGTTGATCAAGGTAATGGTCAATCCAA
>JACDDA010000010.1 GCA_013817245.1 Gammaproteobacteria bacterium | reverse complement strand
GACGAAACCATACCACCCGAACTAACGCGTGAACTCGCCGAAATTCAAACAGAAATAAACCAAAGCACGGATAAAGAACAAGACAAAGCAACGTTATTACGTTTACAGGCTTTATTAAAATCTAAACTGGTAAAAACTGATGCGGCCAAAGCGACCGTGTTAATCCAAATCGGCGACTTAATGCTTAAACACGGCGCTAATACAAAAGCAGCGAATTATTTTGCTGACGCTCATATTTTGCCAGGCACGCCCCAAGCTTTAAAAGATCTCGCTTATAAAAAATTCATGCAAATTTATACGGGTAATTCACCTCGAAAACCCGCCGTCTCAACGCGCCCGACAGCTAGCCTTGACAATAATCATCCTACGGAAGTTATAAAATATGCATCTCCACAGTATCCCGAAAGAGCAATTGATCGAGGAGTTACTGGTACTGTTTGGCTGCAATTTGATATCGATACAGAAGGCAAGCCTTCTAACATTACGGTTATTAAAGCTGAGCCCGAAAAAGTTTTTGATAAAGCTGTTATTACTGCATTAGAGCAATGGCGCTTTGAACCCTATGTAGTAAACGGCATTCCTACCATTTTAACTAAAAAATCAATGGATTTTTTCTTTAAGTTAGCTAATGACAATATTAATAACAATAACCCCTTTTAAACTCAGCGAGGAATTAAGCCCTTCCTATTAGTCTAATTGTGATTCTCAATATGCTGCTCACAGCTCAAACAAGCTTTCCATTAGTAAATATCGTGCGCATCATTTTAGTAAATAATTATTTTCCATCCGGTATACTTACTCCCATATATTAATCACGCTTTTTACGGATAATTCGTATGGATAATCAAGCCGCTATACACGTCGCCAAAGTTCTCACTGAAGCTTTGCCATATATTCAAAAACACGCAGGCAAAACTTTTGTCATTAAATATGGCGGCAATGCCATGGTGGACGAAAAATTGCAAAGCAGTTTTGCGCGTGACATCGTGCTGATGAAACAAATTGGTTTGAACCCCGTCGTAGTACACGGTGGCGGCCCACAAATTGGTGATTTATTAACGCGTTTAAATATTGAATCCGAATTCATAGACGGCTTACGCAAGACCGATGATCAAACCATGGACGTGGTGGAAATGGTCTTGGGTGGTTTAATTAATAAAAATATTGTGAATCTAATCAGTCGGCACGGCGGCAAAGCGGTGGGGCTGACGGGTAAAGACGGTGGTTTGATTCGCGCTAATAAAATCACGCTGTCGCGCATCAACGCTGAATTTGCAGCACCAGAAATTATCGACATGGGACGCACTGGCGAAGTGCACAGTATTGATCCGTCGATCGTGAAATTATTAGACGATAAAGATTTTATTCCCGTGATTGCGCCTATCGGCGTCGGTGATGATGGCTTGTCTTACAATATTAATGCCGACACAGTGGCTGGAAAATTAGCGGCGGTATTAAAAGCGGAAAAATTATTATTGCTCACCAATACCGCCGGCATTCTAGATAAAAGTGGCGCGTTATTAACCGGCTTAACGCAAGCTGAAGTTGAAGACTTAATCACTGACGGGACGATTTACGGCGGCATGCTGCCTAAAACACGCTGTGTATTAGACGCCTTAGCATCGGGTCTTAATAGCGCACACATTATTGATGGTCGCGTCGAACATGCGGTGTTATTAGAGTTATTTACTAACACCGGCGTTGGCACGCTGATTCGACGTTAATTAAGAACCTAAGATTTATTCTGCTTTAGCGGCTGGCGGTGCTGGTTTTTTCCGAGATTTTTTGCTTTTTGTTTTACCCGTTTCTTCCACCGCCACAACTTTAGTGGGTTTAGCCGCAGCGGCAATGGCTCTAGTAGCCGCTGCTTCTGCTTCCGCAACTGACTCGGGTGCCGTAATATTTTTTAATTCACGATAACGTTGTAGATCAGTTTTAAATTGGTCTTTTAACCGATTGTATTCTTCTTCTTGCCTAACAATATATTCATCATTTTTCTGACGTTGGCTGGTTAAATTTTTCATATTCGCCAACATATTGGGTGGAATATCTTTTTTATTAGCTTTTACCTGTGTCATGCGTTTATCGAGTATTTCAATCTGATGGGCGACGGATTCATTATTGCCGCGCGCTAGATTTAACGAAGATTGCACTGAATCCAAACGATCATCTCTAGCGATTACTAAATCACGTTCAGTAGTGAAAGTGTCTAATAATAATTTGTCGTGTTTACGTTGCCGAATTTGTTCGCGTTGTTTTTTAGATTTTTCGTCATTAGCGAGTGCGTCTTGCTCAATTTCTGCTTGTGTTTTGACATGGCCGACTGACTTCGCGACTTGACCGCGACCGTCTAAGACTTGGTGATCTTTAGAAACTACTTCAGGTGGCATTTTGTCCCCATAATGGACGCGGCCTTTTTCATCTGTCCATCGATATACTTTGCCACTAGCAGGCGCACTATCTGCAAACGCCATCAATGACAATAATAAGCTCGTCATTATTGTGCACGTTAAAATAATTTTTCGTAGGCACATGCTCATGTTTGAAATTATTCCTTGGTTATTGCTGCAATGCTTTGTGACATAAATCTTGCAAATACTTGAATCCGTGGATCCGTTGGGGCAATTATAGGCTGGCGCTGGTAGCCTGTTAATGTTGCAAACGCTCAAGTCGACACAGCGTAGCGTTCTCGGTATGAGCGGATAGCCGCTAGGTATTGAGCTTCAGCGGCACCATTTTCTAAATACTTAAGTAAATCATCTAAACTCGCGATGCTGATCACGGGGATATTTTCTTGTTGTTCGATTTCTTGAATGGCCGAACGTTCACCCTGGCCTTTTTCCTGACGATTCAACGACACCACAATGCCCACTGGCGACGCTTGGTGCGCTTTGATTAAATCCAAAGACTCTCGAATCGCAGTACCCGCGGTGATCACATCATCAACAATTAACACGCGACCCGCTAAAGGCGCGCCCACCAAATTGCCGCCTTCGCCATGGGATTTCGCTTCTTTGCGATTAAAACACCACGGCACATCACGACCCTGTCGTGCTAATGCAATTGAGACTGCCGCCACCAAAGGAATGCCCTTGTAAGCAGGGCCAAACAACATATCGAATTGCACATCGGCTTGTAAAATAGCGCGCGCATAAAACTCGCCCAATTGATTTAATGCTTCACCCGTATTAAATAAACCTGCATTAAAAAAATACGGACTTTTACGACCGGATTTCAATTCAAATTCACCAAAGCGCAGCACGCCGCGGCTAATTGCAAAGGCCAAAAATTCATGCCGATAATCATTCATTGTCATAAAAAAGCTTATTCAAAGTTAAGGGCTTAGGAAGCATCGCCAACCATGCTAAAGTAGCGACTCGCGGCATACAAGTTTAATTCGGATATTGTGGATGTACTACCCATGTTGAAAGTTATTAGCCTCAATGCCAACGGCATTCGTGCGGCGGCGCGCAAAGGTTTTTTTGAATGGCTAACAGAGCAACAAGCTGATGTCGTGTGTATTCAAGAAACCAAAGCGCAACTTGATCAATTACAAGACGCGATATTTTCGCCTGCGGGTTATCACTGTTATTACTACGATGCAGAAAAAAAAGGCTACAGCGGTGTGGCGTTGTATTCACGGATTAAACCAACGCGCATTATTACCAGCTTAAACAACCATGAATTTGATCGTGAAGGCCGTTATTTAGAAGCGCAATTTGAAAATTTATCGGTAATCTCTCTGTATTTACCTTCTGGTTCTTCTAGTGAAGAACGTCAACAAGCCAAATTTCGTTTTTTAGCAATGTTCAAACTGCACTTACAAGATTTGTTGCAACAAGGCCGCGACTATATTTTATGCGGCGACTGGAATATTGCGCACAAAGAAATTGATTTAAAAAACTGGCGCGGTAATTTAAAAAATTCCGGCTTCTTGCCTGAAGAGCGCGCATGGTTAGATGAGTTATTTAACACCGCTGGTTTTATTGATGCTTTTCGCGTGATTAATGCCGACGCCGAACAATACACGTGGTGGTCGAATCGTGGGCAAGCCTGGGACAAAAATGTGGGTTGGCGTATTGATTACCAAATTGTTTCGCCTGGGTTACGCGACAAAATAAAACACGTGGCTATTTATAAAGCCCAACGCTTTTCAGATCATGCGCCTTTAACCATTAGTTATGACTGGGATTTACGATGAACGATAAATCTTTGTCATTTTGGGCGCGCGCGAAAAATTTATATAGCGATCCAAAAGTGATCGCCTTAGCGTTATTGGGCTTTACTGCCGGTTTGCCGTATATGTTAATTTTCGGCACCTTGAATACGTGGATGCGCGAGTTAGATATTAGTCGCTCCGCGATTGGTTATTTTAGTTGGGCCGGCATTTTCTTTTCCGTAAAATTTTTCTGGTCACCCGTGGTTGATCGCATTGCAATTCCGTGGCTCAGTCAACGCATTGGTTTACGGCGCAGCTGGATGTTATTAGGTCAAATCGGCATCGCGTGTGGTTTGGTCGGCATGAGCTTAACCGATCCAAAAACATCACTTGCTGTCATGGCAGCCTTTACCGTTTGGGTTGCATTTTCTTCTGCGACGCATGATATCGCGCTGGATGCATTTCGCATTCAAACTGCTAGCACTGAAAAACAAGGCGCACTAGCAGCTGCTTATATTGCAGGTTATCGCATTGCAATTTTAACGTCGTTTACCGGCGCTTTAATATTAGCCGAATGGTTGCCATGGTCAGTTACTTATATGTGCATGGCGGCATTGATGATAACGGGCATCATTACTACTTTATATTTGATTGAAGAACCCATCGTTAACCTTCAAAAAGATCCTCTCGAAATTCAAACTGATCGCGAACTCATTGCACAATCTCATAACAGCATTCGACGTGCGTGGGCGCATTGGTTAAGTTGTTTAATCGGCGCCTTCAGTGATTTCTTTCGACGCAATGGTTTAAAAGTAGGCGTGGTTTTATTGTGCTTAGTGGCTTGTTATCGGATTAGCGATATCGTCATGGCCAATATGGCGTCGGTACTTTATGTTGATTTAGGTTTTACGAAAGCGCAATTCGGTTCTATTTCGGGTGGTTATGGATTAATCATGACCCTCAGCGGCGCCGCCTTAGGTGGTTTATTAGTTGCCATGGGTGAGTTACGCCGCTTGTTATTAATCGGCGCGGTCTTTGTCGCACTGACTAATTTAGGTTTTGCATACCTGTCTACGCAAGGTGCGAATATTTGGTTATTAACGGGTGTCATTACTCTGGATAATTTTACCGGCGGTTTTGCTACGTCATTATTTGTAGCTTATTTATCGAGCTTAACAAGCTCCGCGTACACCACGACGCAATACGCATTATTTAGTTCGTTAATGACCTTGCCAGGCAAAATACTCAGCGGTTTTTCCGGACGCTTAGTGGATGCTTTTGGTTATGTGAACTTTTTCAGTTACGCAACCTTATTAGGTTTGCCGGCCGTGTTGTTATTGTTATGGCTCATGCGCTATCAACAGAACCCACTTATCCCGCCGGCCTCTCGCGTTATATAAAGCATTCTTAGCTACTTGCCTCGCGGCGTGTTGTTATACATTTCATTTTATCTGCCGTTCCTGCTTATAAAAATCTTATTTAACTGTAATCATCCCCGACTTATCTGTCATTGTGTTCACAAGCGCACATATATCGAATTTAGCCAAATGAGAATGAAGGCTTTTTAGAACAATCTATGCTTAAATATTGGCTGTCTTTAACACTTGGTAACGCTAATGGCGCGGCAAGGGCTCGATAAAGCAACCGTCGACAGATTAGTCAGACGCGCGCAAACTGAATTTGCTTACGCTTATTTCACCCGCACAGCGCTAATGCTGCTGGTGAACTTAGTCATTATTGATGCGTTAATCTGGGCAAATATTGGCGCAACCGAAGCTAAGATCTGGATGGGTCTAGTTATTATTTTATTGCTTATCCGCACTTCAATTTATTTACGTTATCGCCGCTCCGCACAGGATAACCCCAAGCTTACGGTTTCGTGGAATCGCTTATTTATGTCGGGCGCCTTATCAACCACCTTGTTGATTGGTGTGGTCAGCGTATTTGCTTATCCGCATTTTGAAGTCGTGCATAAAACTATTTTTCTATTCGTGACTGCCGGTCTAACAGCGGGCGCTTTAACCGTATTAGCACTGCACATTTCGTATTACGTGACTTACATTCTGATACCGTTAGCGCCTGTTATTATTTATAGCTTTATGGATCCGTCGGTAGAAGTACAAATGATCGGCATCGTCGCGTTGGTGTACGTGATGACAATGACCTTTCATGCGCGGCGCTTTAATCGCATTCTCATTGATAGTTTGTATTATCGTTTTCAATCTGACGCACTCGCTGAACAGTTGCGCAGCACTAACAAAGATTTGTCTTCCGAAAATCAAGAATTACATCAAATTTCTACCACCGATGAATTAACTGAGGTCTATAACCGTCGTTACTTCAACAAACGTTTCGAAGAAATTTGGGCCGATCATCGTCGCGAAAATACTATTCTTGCGGGGCTCATGATCGACGTTGATTATTTTAAAGCCTACAACGACACCTACGGCCATTTAAAAGGTGATGACGTATTACGCGACATTGCTCAAAGTATTCATCAGGTTATTTGGCGGCCACGTGATTTTATTGCGCGCTTTGGTGGTGAAGAATTTATTGTGTTATTACCAACAACAGATATTAGCGGCGCGAACGCATTAGCCGAACGTATTCATTCCACTATCAAAGAAATTAATATCGAACATGATGGCAATCCCGACACCGCGCGTATTACGGTCAGCATTGGTGTTGCGACGATAATGCCGCGCACGACTGATTCACCCGATATTTTTATCAACAAACTCGACAAAGCGCTGTATGTCGCTAAAAGCCAAGGCCGCAATCGCACCTTCATCGGCGAATAATAATGCCGCGAATTGTTTTATGTGAATTCAGCCAACTCGATGATCCAGGTTCTATGGGGATCATCGTCAACACCGCTCGTGGCCAACAAGAATTATTTGTGGTGCGAAACAATAATCGTTGTCACGCTTATTTCAATAGCTGTCCACACACCGGCGCACCGCTCAATTGGCAAGATCATCGTTTTTTGAATTATGACAAGACTTTAATTATGTGCTCATTACATGGCGCACAATTTCGTATCAGCGATGGCCGTTGTTTGCATGGTCCCTGTGTCGGCGCGCATTTATCACGCATCGACACCGAGATTGACAACGGCATCGTCTATTGGCTGAATTCTTAAATGACTATTCTTCGGTAAACCATTTTTGCAAAGCCGCAATAATTTTTTCAGCTTGATCACGGCTCGAAATATTAAATTTTGATTTAGGCATATATTCACCGTTGCGTTTTTGATAACGACGAATCGAGTATTTGGGTGGGCCATATACTTGTTTAGCACGATCCCAATCTTGATATTTAAACATCAACGTCGCCCAAGCGCCTTTGGTTAAGATAACTTTATCTAATTGCTTAATCGTCATCACGCCATCTTCAACATATTCGATGGTTAATTCACCTACTTCAGAAGCCATACTACTTTTCCTTAATATTATAAATCGTTAAAAAACGTCTTCAGCAAAAACGCTGATTTGCATATTCAATAATGCCGCGGTGTTTTCCACCGTGGCGACACACGCGTCGCTACGCGCAGCATCAATTTGCACGCCGACTTCAATCCAATACAAAGCATCTTGTGAATGCTCGCCGCCATTTGCATGTAAACGCCGCGTATCCATTTGTAAAATGTTTGCTTCATAATCACCAAACACTTCGGTTAAACGCGCAACCAAACCCGGCTGATCAGCGCCTTCTAAATAAAACCAATGCGTAATATTACTATCAACCGCCGTTTTAGCCGCACGAAACGGCATGATGTCTATTTTTGCATTTGCTAAAGGCGCTAGCGCAACTAATAAATCATGCATGTTTTGTGCATCGAGCGAATCAGGAGCTTCACAAATCGCCGAAAATTCTCCATGCGTTTCTAATAACGCAAAATGCGTATCCGAAAAATTTACGTCTAACTCAAATAAAGCACCGGTAATAGCTGCGATTAAACCGGGTTTATCAGGGCAGACAATATTTAAACGTAATCTTTGCATTTTTAATCCTTATTGTTGCAAACGCGAATCTTTAGGCGTCAAAATTAATACGGTTAATAACAGCGCTAACAAATCTCTACCGCTATCAATCCACGTCACGGTCCACGCTATTTTAGAAAATTGATGATGACTCAACGTGTTCAAAAAAACGAGACCTAACCATGCCGATAAAAGCCAACCACAACCAGCAAGACGTTTATATATCAGCAAGCGTTGACACAGGTAATAATAACCATAATTTATTAATAATGATGCGCCAATTGCATAAACAAACGGTAAATATAAGCGCGGCTCATAAAAATTCACTCGCCCCAAAGGATAATTAACCGCCAGCGCCCAAGCCAATCCAAAATACACATACCATGCAATACTAATAATTTGCTGTAACAGTGTGGTCAAGCCGACCTGCGCATGCAGCTTTATGTCATAACGCATTTAAATAACGCCGCCAATCTCGACTGGCATCGCCGTAAACTAAAAATTCCGGATTAAGTAATTCTGCTTTGGTGTTATATAACAAACGCTGACCTTGAGTATCTACAAAATAGCCGCCCGCTTCTTCAACAATACATTGCGCAGCTGCCGTATCCCATTCGGACGTTAGACCTAAACGTAAATATAAATCCGCACTGCCTTCAGCAACTAAACAAGATTTTAACGCGCTGCCCATCGCAATCAATTGATGATCACCTAATTTTTGCAAATAATCCGTCATGCGTTTATCACTGTGACTTCTGCTTCCGGCGATGACGGGTGTTATAGGTGCAGCGCGAGTTTGCAAGCTCTGCATAACATCACCGGCTTGTTGTTTATACGCACCGCCATGTTGACTAGCAAAATAAACGGTATGCAAGAAGGGCGCATAAATTACGCCTAATACGGCTTCGTGCTGATGAATTAATGCAATACTGACAACAAATTCGCCATTGCGTTTTACAAACTCGCGCGTGCCATCCATAGGATCAACTAACCAATACGTGCGCCAATTTCGCCGCGTGCTAAATGGCACGCTGATTTCTTCTTCAGATAACACGGGGTAAACTGTTTCTAATGCGCCTAAGCCTGCGACGATAATATCGTGCGCGGCAAGATCGGCTTGTGTTACGGGTGATTTATCTAATTTTTTTTCAACTTCAAATTCAGTGTTGTACACCATCATGATTGCTTTGCCGGCATTAACAGCAATTTGTACAACATCCGGAATTAATTTTTCTACTTCAATCAACATTTTTAAATTATAGACTGTGTAGTAACAGATGGTTCACGCATCAACCAATCACGCGCCATATATAACGCCGCTATGCTGCGCGCTTCGCTGCAATTTTCTTGCAAGCTAAGCTCATAAATATTCGTCAGCGGCCACGGCACAACTTCTAGCTCTTCTGGCTCATCACCTTCTAAACGTTCGGGATATAAACCACGCGCAATAATAATATGCGTTTGATGCCCCATAAACCCCGGCAACACCGACAAAGTATTAATGTGATCCAATTGTTTTGCGCCAAAACCAATTTCTTCTTTAAGCTCGCGATTCGCAGCGGCTAAAAAATGTTCGCCTAAATCAACACGACCTTTAGGTAACTGCAATTCGTAACGATCTACACCAACGGAATATTCACGAATTAATAACACCTGATTATCATCGGTAATCGGCACCACCAACACCGCGCCTTGGCCGCTGCCTTGCATACGCCGATAATAACGTTCTACGCCATTGGAAAATTTGAGATGCAGTTCTTCAATACGAAAAGCCTGCTGAGACATTTCGTCGCTGCTGAGAGTTTTTATTTGCAGAATTTCAGGTTTCTTGCGCATCATAGCGATCTTTTAAAGAGTGGCCAGCATAACAATTCGCCTATTATATTACACTCGTAACGGAAACCGATTTATGTCATCACTAAATTTCACATTGCCTTGGTCAGACATTGATACTGTCTTGCTCGACATGGACGGTACTTTGCTGGACTTGCACTTCGATAATCATTTTTGGTGTGAACATCTGGTGCAACGTTACGCGCTGCATTACCAACAAGCCGTAGAAACCAGCCGCACCGAATTAGCCGCCCGCTTCGCGGCGGTGCAAGACACTTTGGATTGGTATTGTTTAGACTATTGGACGAATCAACTGGGCATGGATATCGTGGCGCTGAAACATGAAACCGCAGAACGCATTCGGCCTTTGCCGCACGCCATCGCATTTTTAGAATCTTTGCGCGACGTTAAACAAGTCTATCTTTTAACTAACGCGCATCCTGCGTCCTTGGCTTTAAAACTTGCCCACACGGGTCTAGCAATCTATTTCGATAAAATAATCAGCTCTCACGAATTCCACGCCCCCAAAGAAACTCCCGAATTTTGGCAGCAGGCTGAACTTACGCTGGGTTTTAAACCGGCACGTAGCGTGTTTTTTGACGACAGCTTGCCCGTATTACGCGCGGCTCAAGCTTATGGCATCGCCCATGTCATCGCTATGTTGCATCCCGACAGCACCGAAGCACCGCGTACCGTAAGTGAATTTCAGGGTATTCACTATTTCGACGTGTTACTGCCAGCGCTGACGGCATTGCGAGCATTGCCCTCAAAAAATTAATTGAGCCCGCGGCGCTTGCGCCAAGCGTCGATGCTGTAAGGTCCAGCGCCGTGCAAAGACAAGGTCAGCAAACAACCCACTAAGGCCATATTGCTCAAAATTTTAAATTTGTTTTCCGGGACACTCATATCGGTATGTCCCATCATAGTCGCAAGAAATGCATATATCCCTAAAGCCAAAGCCGCCCAACGCGCCTGCCAACCTACCAGCAGTGCTATTGACGCAGGCACTTCGATCAAAGCACCTGCAGCGATTAAAAAAGCCGTATGCGGTTTTAAAAACATCGGCAACATCTGACTTACGCCTTCCACCGCCATAGAGAAAGCAAAAACCTTAGTCAGCCCACTCATTACAAACATACCCGCCAATAAAACTCGGCCCAGTAATTCCAATTTTTCTGTGGTTGAATCTAGACGTTTATTCATGTAATTCCCCCGAATCCTTAAGCGTAAGCTGCACAACGTAAATAAAACTCGAAAAAGGCTGAATTTAACTTTTTATTAGCCTTCGCCTTCTGCACGAAATTTTAATATTTATTCAGCTCTATGGCCATGCGTACTCACTACCATCGAGCTTTTGTGACTGCCCGATCATCAGCTGTTTGATGTTGTCGCCCAATCCGCCGCGACCCGCACCGCGATCACGTGACCTTTGGCGCATAACACATCGCCGGCCCACACCTCGCAATCAATCAAAGTCTTGCGCGCACTACTCACCTGCAACTGTGCGACACAGCGCAAGCGCTGAGACAACGGAGCGGCGGCCAGAAAACTTACCTGCAAACTCGCCGTGGCATACCAAATCGACCCATCCATGTTTAGGCCTTCACGTCGGTACGCTTCCGCCATTGCGCTGCATATCGCGTGACAATCCATCACCGTGCTAATAATGCCGCCATTTACTACCGTCGTTGGACCCGCACAATGCGTTAGCTGCGGAACAAACTCGCAATAACTATTGAAGGTCTCGGCCGCATCATCCAGCCAATAACTTTTAATCTGCAAACCACCGGTATTCAAAGGCCCGCAGCCAAAACAATGGTTATGCGGAATCTGTTCTTGAAAAGCTGTTTTAACATTCGTTAATGACACCGACATTCTCAAGCTCCTATTTAAAACACTCACTAAAGCTCAGCCCTAGAGCGCCGCTGTAATCACTATTGCCTAGGAGTGCTGTATGGAAATTATTGCTGATTGTATCCGCGACGAATTACTGGAAGCTATGCGTCAAGATAAATTGACTTTGCCGACCTTGCCCGAAGTCGCCTTAAAAATTCGCGAAGCGGTGAATAATCCTCGCGCGGATAGCCACACTATCGCCGACATGATCAGCAATGATCCCGCGATTGCCGCACGTTTAATTCGTATCGCGAACAGTCCCATGGTGCGCGGCGATCACACCATCACCGATTTAAAACAAGTCGTCGCGCGTTTAGGCATGGCTTACACCTCAAATGTTGTAACCGCGATGACGTTAGAAAATATGTTTCGCGCTAAAAATCGTTTAATTGATGATAGCTTGCGCCGGGTTTGGTTAGATTGTACCGATGTCGCTTCCTTATGTTTTGCGCTCGCGTTGAATTACACCAAACTTAAACCTGATGTTGCCGTGTTAGGTGGTTTGATTCATAAAATTGGCGCGTTGCCCTTATTGCATTTTTTAGATAGTCGTAGCGAATTATTAACTGATCGTGCGGCGCTAGATTGGTTAATCAATGAATTACATCCAGACATTGGGGTGAAATTATTAACGCAGTGGAATTTCCCGCTGGAATTACAAACTATTCCTGCAGAATATCAACAATTTGAACGTAATGTGCCGTATGTGGATTACGTTGATTTAGTGTCAACCGCCACGTGGCAATTACGCGATCGGAATAGCAATTGGTTAGCGCATTCCGGCGACAAACTTAAAGCCATGGAACGTTTAGGATTATCGGGTACTGAAGATTGGTTGAACAATAATAACTGTCGTGATGATTGGGAATTAGCAAAAGCGATGTGGCATTAGCACATCGCTTTTTTATACGCTGCATTAAGCAAAAACAAATACCGAACGCGTCAGAGCAACCGCAAATATATATACCAATAAAATCACACCACCCAAAAACGCAGCCCGCTTCTGCTGCTGAGTTCGCGCTTTCTTAAATAAATAAACACCTGCGCCAATAAATATAATTAAGGCAACTAACTTAGCCGATGTCCAGCCGACTGTGAACGGCATTTCATGCCGCGAAACCGCCAAACCTATCGCGCTTAATACCAAACCTGCGGTGGCTATATGAAACAAAATTTTAGGCCACGCTTTACTCGCTAAGGTCGAACCACTAATCGCCGCCAAGCCACGCAATAAAAATATCGCGAACAAACCATAAGCCGATAACAAATGCAGCAACTTAATTCCCATAACATTTCTCCCCTAATAATTTCACTGTAATTTAACGGCATCTAAAAATAACTTTTTGTCACAGCAATGTTCCGCTCCAACCCGAGCACTGTACGCTAATTGATTTGGCGGTCATAGCGTCTAATTAAATTCACCCGCACTCACTCATCACGCCGGCTCATCATGCTAGCTCATCACACTGGCCTATCATGCTGGCTAATAGCGCCGGGCTTTTATACTTCACGAAATTGTTGCTTATGACCCAACCAACGACTCATTAAGGCCATAGCATTGTCCGGATATTTCACCAACAACACTTTTGCGACTGCTTGCACGTCGGGCAATAATTTTGCGTCGCGCGCCAGATTTGCAATTTGAAAATCCACGTCGCCGGTTTGACGCGTACCTAATAATTCACCAGGGCCGCGCATATTTAAATCTTGTTGCGCAATTTCAAAACCATCGTTGGTGTGTCGCAACACATCTAAGCGCATCCGCGCCCGTGCAGATAACGGCGATTTATACATTAATACACAATTACTCGCCGCACTGCCTCGCCCGACTCGGCCGCGTAATTGATGCAGTTGCGACAAACCCAAACGTTCTGCATTTTCAATAATCATTAATGACGCATTCGGCACGTCCACACCCACTTCAATAACAGTGGTTGCCACTAACAAATCTAATTGCGCGCTTTTAAACGCTGCCATTACCGTTTCTTTTTCTTTTCCTTTCATGCGACCATGAATTAAACCAATGCGTAATTGCGGCAACTTTTCTGTCAATTGCACGGCAGTATCTTCCGCCGCTTGGCATTGCAACATTTCTGATTCTTCAATGAGGGTACATACCCAATACGCTTGTCGACCCGTGACGCACGCATTTGCAATGCGCTCAATGATTTCATCGCGCCGACTTTCCGTCATTACCACTGTGTTTACCGGAATACGACCCGGCGGCAATTCGTCAATCACCGAATAATCCAAATCGGCATACGCCGTCATGGCTAAGCTGCGCGGAATAGGGGTTGCGGTCATCGTAAATTGATGCGGATGTTCAGTCTCACGCACGCCTTTATTACGCAAAGCCAAACGCTGATGCACGCCAAAGCGATGCTGCTCATCAATAATCAGCAAAGCTAATTTTTTAAAGCTCACATCTTCTTGAAACAAGGCATGCGTGCCGACCACGAGTTGTACTTCACCATTAGCTAAAGCCAATTTTTCTAACTCACGTTGTTTGCCTTTAAGTCGTCCTGAATACCAACCGACTTTAATATTTAACGGCGCCAACCATTGCGAAAAATTTTTGTAATGCTGCTCAGCTAATAATTCCGTCGGCGCCATTACTGCTACTTGATAATCTGCTGCGACTACATCCGCCGCCACTAATGCAGCGACTACGGTTTTCCCGGAACCTACATCACCTTGAATCAAGCGCATCGCCGGCGTGGTTTTTTCCAAATCAGCATTTAACTCTGCAACTACGCGCTGTTGTGCGTTCGTTAACTTAAACGGTAATGCGGCTAATAATTTTTTGCGCAATGTCGCTGCTACGCGAATACTAGGCGCTGCCTGTTGTTGTTTGCGTTGACGCAATTGCAACATACTCAAATGATGCGCAATTAATTCCTCGAATGCCAAACGTTGCTGCGCTACATGTTCGCCTGCTAATAACGGCTGCAAAGGCATATCCGGAGTAGGTCTATGGACGATTTGCAAAGCTGTTTTTAAGTCAGGCAAACCTTGTTGACTTAATAAATTAGCCGGCAATAAATCCGCTAACTCATCATGCGCCAGCAAATCTAACGCTTGTTCGATAATGCGTTGCCACGTCGCTTGTTGTACGCCTTCCGTAGTTGGATAAATAGGTGTGAGGTAAGGCGCTACCGTTTCGTTTTCTTGCACCACGCGATATTCAGGATGCACAATTTCTAAACCAGAATTTCCACCACGCACTTCACCGAAACAACGGATGCGCACACCGCGTAATAAATTTTCTTGCTGGGTTTTTGAAAAATGAAAAAAACGTAATGTGATTTGCCCAGTGCCATCCGCTAAACGCACTAACAAGGTTCGACGTTTGCGGAATGTTACTTCACTGAGCAAGACCTCACCTTCAAACAAGGCTTCTTGATTGAGCTGCAAACCACCGATAGGAATTAGTTGAGTACGATCTTGATAACGAAACGGTAAATGAAATAACGCATCTTGCACATGATGAATATTAAGTCGCGCTAAACGTTCCGCTACTTTAGGGCCCACGCCTCGCAACCATTGCACGTCACTTGCTAAAGTAAGAGTGGGTGTCGCCACAAACGCGATTAATCAATAACCAAAATAGCATCCATCTCTACCGTCGCACCTTTGGGTAAAGCCGCAACACCCACCACTGCGCGCGCCGGATACGATCCAGTAAAATAAGTTGCCATCACTTCATTCACCGCAGCAAAATTTGCTAAGTCAGTTAAAAAAATATTTAACTTCACGATGTTTTGTAAATCGCCGCCGGCTGCCTGCGCAACTGCTGCAAGATTATCGAATACACGTTTAATTTGTAATTTAATATCGCCTTCAAGCAATTGACCGCTCACCGGGTCCAAAGGAATTTGTCCGGACAAATAAACCGTATTACCCACTTTTACTGCTTGCGAATAAGTACCGATTGCTTGCGGCGCTTGCGTGGTTTTAATAATGTGTTTTTGTGTCATAAGTTACCTAAATGAAATAATACTAAATTTTTCGTGTATGGCCAGCCGCCACGAGTCTATCTAAATACGCCTGCCATTTTTGTTCGTATTCTGTACTTAAGCTGTACAAATAATCCCATGTGTAAAAACCCGTATCATGACCATCATCAAAAATTAATTGAATCGCATAATGGCCTATCGGTTGAATATCCTGAATACCCACCTCTTCTTTGCCTATCTGCAACACACCTTCGCCTTCACCATGACCGCGCACCGCAGCCGACGGCGAATAGACTCGCAAATATTCACACGGTAACTGAGCCCGCACATTATCTTCGAATTCAATTTCCAGGATTCGAGATTTTTTGTGCAATTGAATATTAATAGGAACCGGCATTGCAATCTCACTTCAACATATTGACGCGCATTGTACCCGGTCGCTACCCACCTCAACAGCCTCGCTGTACCTTCTAAGATAGCTCAACCACAAAAAAAAACGGCGCTATCACTAGCGCCGTTTTTAGAACACCGTGGTAATTACCCGGTTGTTAAGAACAAATTAATTCTTATTTAACACTACAATCGTGCTCACCGCTTGATCTGGGAAACGAACTTGTTGAATGGTTTCATAACCAAGCGCTTTTTTCCAATAACCAGTGCCGTTAACAATAAACACGGTTTGCGGCTGGAACGCTTCGAAAGCGATTTCATTAAACAAACCGCGCACTACCAATGTGCCGTTGCTTAAATAAATGGTTTCTTCGCACCATGACCAAAAATCGCCATTGGATGGATCTTGCCAAATAGTATCGCAGTCATTGCTTTTCGTGCCTTCTACTTGGCCAGTGGTTTGATTGATCAAAATATTATCAAAGATCAATGTGTCACCAACACCACGACCTGGTGCGCCGCCATCAATATATTGAAAATTTACGGTTTGTTCGAAGTATGTACGTGTCACTACCGCTTGGGCAGGTAACGCAACTAATGTAGATAATACTGTAGCCGCAACTGCTGTAACCAATTTACTTTTAAACATGTAGACCTCCTGAAGACGAAAGAATTTGTTGTTACTTATAAACGCCTTAATTTCATTCCTTGTACCCTTACTGCTGGATATTTATTTACGCTTGGCAATGCATACTCATCAACTCGGGTTTGTAGATTAGAAAAAGAGTTCCCCTAACGCAACCATTTGCTTCTCCACTCGTCTGTATCTTTACCCGACAAACGGATAAAAGTTGGTGGCTCTTTTGCTTTGTCCGGTTTCATTTTATTTCTATTACATGACAGATTTGTTTTAGTGTGCGCTGCATCACAATTTGAACGAGGTTAACTAGACAAAAAACTTATGGGAGATAATTAAAAAGCTGTTTTATTAAAAAAAATAAATGCGCTTTAGCAATTAAATACGGATGATTGATAACTAATAAAAAAACTGTAGAAATTATTGCGTTTGTGAAAAAACATTCGGCATTGTCGGCGAATAAAACAAACGTCCTTCTGTAAGAATTTTATTTTTTAATGATTCTTCGCGAAGCCGATTCCAATGCAACACATCTAACTTAAAGATCATCGGCAAATCATTTAACTCATGCCATAAAGCGGTAAATTCTGCATCACTCATAGCAAGCGCGAATATAGCAAAATCGTAATCAGAATAGGTTTTTGCAGTATCTTTAGCCCGTGATCCAAAAATCAATACTTGCTCTAGTGAAGGATAACCACGCAACACCTGACAAATATCAGCATACAGTGCTGCGCTTAATCCAAACGTTGAAGCCGCTGTTATTACCACTGCGCCGCCTTTTCTAAGAGCTGATGAAACAATACGACCGCTTGTTGTGCAATATAGCGATATATTTGTTCAGCCAATTGCTCGTTATAAGCATGAACTGTTAAATTTCTGTTCTTTTGTAATTCACTCCACGCATTACCATCCACAATAAATCCTGCTTGCAGTGCTTCTTGCAACGTTTCTTTCGGTGTTTTAGCAAAGATATCTTCCATCTCAAGCCGGATTTTTAACATTTTCCCCGCTAACTCATAAGCAAACTCAAATCGCTGAATCACACAGTCACGGATAAATTCATTACCAGGCTGCTGAACCGCTTTATCAAGCTGATGAAGCGCTTTAGTAAAATCAGCAATACGTTCTTGTAAACGCTCAATGTCCATTTAGCCACTCACTAATAAAATATTTATATTAAAAATATTGCCGCCGAAGCTTATGCATCATCGAATAACTTCTCGAAGCATAATGCATCTATGGCCATGATATATCATTTCCTGAATTCAAGTTGTAAGTGCACCACTAGCCACAGACCAAAAGACTTCGCTGGGTGTTTGGTAATTTAAACATTTTCAAGGTCGATTATTAATTTGACGCGTCACCTGTGCAAGTTGTTTTTTTGTGATCGTTGTAAAATCGGTGCCTTTTGGAAAATATTGCCGAAGTAAACCATTCGTATTTTCGTTACACCCGCGTTGCCATGAACTGTAAGGATCCGAAAAATAAATTTCCAGTTGCGTCGCATCTTCAATTTTTTGGAATGCTGCAAATTCTTTACCGTTATCCACCATCAATGTCTGTCTTAGATGCGCTTGTAACTATTTAAAGAGTTTGATGGTAATGTTTGTTAAGGGCAGTGCTTTTTTATCCGCTAATTTACCGGTCATCAGATAACTACTTTTGCGTTCAACATGCGTGACGATCGCGCCCGTGCCTTGTTTGCCAATCACCGAACGCCATAACCAGACTTTAAATCCACGCATTTCGGGCGATCAGCAATACGTCGACGACTCGTCATTCATCCACGTCCCGTGCGATAGCCGCTTTGTTTGCGGCGTCGTTTATGACCCCGTCGAAGATGCAAATAAAACGTGCCGGCGTGTCGCGCGTCTTTGAAAATAAGTTGATAGATCCCTTCATAACTAATGCGGATTGATTGATTATCTGGATAATCCAAGCAGATTCGGTGAGCGATTTGTTGCGGTGATCAAGATTCTTCTAGTTTACGAGACAGGTATGCATTAAGTGCTTATTGTGTTCACGTTTATAATGGCGCGATGAATTATCGTTGAAAGGCGAAACAGCGTTTGAAGGTTCAGGGCGTAAACCCGCTGATCAAACGTCAGAAGTGGTTCGCTTAAACAAGCTTTAGCGAAAATGACAGAAGAGCGTGACATTTTAAAAAAAGCGGCGCTGTTGTTTGCGCAAGCATCCCAATGAAATACGCCTTCATTGAGCAACATCAAAAGACCTTCGCGGTACGTTCGCTGTGTCGCGTACTGCGTGTGAGCGCTAGTGGTTATTATGATTGGTTGACACGTCCCGTGAGCAAACACGCTCATGAAGATAAACGCTTAGTCACCGAGATCAAAAAGATTCACCAACAATCTCGCGGTAATTATGGAGCGGTCAAGACCTGGAAAGCCTTAAATCAACAAGGCGTGGCGTGTGGCAAACACCGCGTTGCACGTTTGCGTCTCGTACATCACATTGAAGCCAAACGCCGTACGCGCTTTAAGGTGACGACACAATCGAAATACCAAGGATGGATCGCGCCGAATTTATTACAGCGTCAATTTACAGTTGATCAACCGAATCGTGTTTGGGTGGGTGACGTTACCTTTATCGCCACACGCAGCGGTTGGTTGTATCTCGCGATTGTGCTGGATTTGTATTCGAGAAAGATCGTCGGTTGGTCAATGTCAGATCGCAACAATCAAGCATTGGTCTTAGATGCGCTGAACATGGCGATTGCGCAGCGTCGACCCACGCCAGGGCTTATTCATCATATGGATCGCGGACAGCTATATGCAGCCCATCACTACCGAGAAACATTACAACGCCACCACATGATCTCTAGCATGAGTCGCAAAAAAGATTGCTGGGATAATGCGGTTGCAGAAAGCTTTTTTAACAACTTAAAAAACGAATTGATACATTATCAAAACTACCCAACACGAGAAGCGGCAAAAGCCGCTATCTTTGATTACATAGAAATATTTTATAACCGGCAACGTATCCATCAAACATTGCAGTACCAGTCACCGCATCATTATGAGATGATCAATGTTGCTTAATTTAACCGTCCGAAAAATCCGGGATAGCTCAGACTCCTTGATTTAGCTTCAATAACTCCAGACGCCGCTAACTCCATTAGACGACGGAACTTTGGACATTCTATATGGCTCGGTGCTGAACATACTGCCGGAAATAAAAGGGTAGCGTCCCCTTATTCGTTTAAACAATAACTGCAATTTTGTTAAAAAATAACTAACCTGTCCTGTCGATTGTACAAGACTTCATTCGGTGTTTGATAGTCTCGTGTTTTACGTGGTCGATTATTTAATCGAAACATAATTTCATCT
>JACDDA010000009.1:17500-47887 GCA_013817245.1 Gammaproteobacteria bacterium | reverse complement strand
ATCCGTCCATTTCGGTGCCGGTTCATTCGGGATATGGCACGCTTCGCAGACGTTATCACTGGCCGGATGCACCAACGGATCCGTCGGCTTGTTCCGACCCGTATCACTCGCGCTGTGGCAGCCGCTCGTGCTGCAGCCATTGGTGATACCAGTGTGGTCGAAACCTCTTACAGGTAACCACGCCGTAGTGCTGTGACAAACGCCGCACTCTTGTGTCGTCATCACGTGATCAGGTTTTTTACCTTGGGCTGTTATGTTGTCGTGGCAACTAGAGCAAACACCCATCACTTGCGTATGGTCAACTCTGCTTGCAGGCGTCCACATTTGCGTTACGTGGCAACTTCTACAGTCACTACTAGACCGAATATGATTGTTATCTTTACCCGTTGCGATCGTACCTTGATGGCAGCTTACGCAAGTGCCTCTAACGAAATCGTGATTAACTCGAACATCGTGCCAAGAATCAGTGTTGTGACAAGCGACGCATTCTGTAGACGCTGGAATATGCGTTTCTGAAATCTTGGTTTTAGCACGGCTCGCTTTATTAGTTTCGCGAGCACCGACACCATGACAATCAACGCATTTATTAAGCGTATCTTTAAATACAGCATTGAGATGACATTCCGCACAACCCACTCGTTTATGCGCACCTTCCAGCGGGAACCCGGTTGAGAAATGCTCAAAGCTAATAGCCGGCTTAACAACAGCTTCTGCACTAACAGCAGGCTTAGCAACGGCTTCCGCGGCCATAACGGGTGAGATGGTTAAAAATGAAATGATAATTAAACAGACGCACGCAAAAAAGCCAGCGCTAAACCTAGAGGCTGGTTGTTTAATCGTTTGTTGCGACAGCTTACTCACTCACTCATCTCTTTATGTCGCTAAATTATCATTGCCATATCATCTGGTAGATAACCTCTTCATGCTAATAACACCCATCCCATTTCTCCCCCGGTACATCACTTCGAAATTTGTTTCACTTTAGGATTCAAGCGAAAAAATTCACCTAAATCATAAAACGACGTACTTAAATGGCACTGACTACAATCTTGACCAAATTCACGATCATGGATGTCATCCCCTTGATGGCATTCATAACAACCAGAACGAATTCGGATATCGGCGGCTTTTTTCACGCGCTTGGTATGACAACCTTCGCACACCAAATCTTTATGCGCGCCCGTCAATTCAAATTTAGTTTGTTTATCATGGTCAAATAACCACAACCGCCAACCATTTGGGTTGTGGCACGACAAGCAGTCTTCGCCTAATCCACCCGCGTGATAATCATCTGTTTTATGGCATGAAATACAACTGGTAGGAGTGCCACGAAACTCTGTAGAAACATGACAATCTTCACATGGCACAACTTCATGCATTCCAACTAAAGGGAAACGAGTTAAACCATGATCAAACATTACCTTCGCGCGCCAACCCACTTCACTGTGGCATTTTTCACACTTATCACCTTGGCCGCCGTTATGAACATCATCGGCCAGATGACAATCGATACATTCTTTAGAAAGCGGCGCATGTAAATCACCGCGATGACACGCTTCACAATTGATTTCTTTGTGCTTGCCGCGAATAGGAAATTTAGTATCGACGTTATGATCAAACGTCAGTTGCTTCCAACCTTTAGTGCTATGGCATTTTTCACATTGCGTCCCGTTGCGACCTGCATGTTCGTCATCTTTACGATGACAGTCATAACAAACCGAACCATCAAGTTCTTTGAATGTTTTAACGCCATGACAAGCATCACATTTAATTTGTAAATGCTTGTGCGTAAGCGGGTAATCCGTGTCACGCGTATGATCAAAACTAACTTTGTTCCAAGCTTGCGGATGATGACAACGGCCACAATTGTTTTCCATTTGACCACGATGCACATCATTTAACTGATGACAATTCACGCACTTATCCGGTGTTTTTTTATAGCGCTCGCCAGGATGGCAAGTGGCGCAAGGCGCATCTATATGCTTGCCTTCGAGCTTGTAACCGGTGTCGTCATGATTAAATTTTTGTTTGCCCCAGCCATCTTCAACATGACACTTGCCGCATTCTTTACCTAACGAACCTTTATGCCGATCATCTTTTTCATGACAATCAAAACACTTTGCAGATGCTTCGCGGTGTAATTTATTTTCTTTATGACAGCGTTCACACGCTAACGTCGTATGGCGGCCTTTTAGAGCAAAATCAGTAATGCTGTGATTAAATGTCTGAACATCCCAAGCAATAATACTGTGATCACGACCTTCATGCTCTGTATGACAAACCACACAAGTGGCTTTGCCATCCGACATAATACGGCCATGATAGCCACCCTTCGCCTTCACGTCCGCCGCCACTTCTTTGTGGCAATCCATGCACAACGCGTCTTGCTTACCCTTATTTAAACTGTAATGACATTTATCACAATCGGTTTCAAATTTAGCATGCGCATTACTCACCTTCCCCGGCATGATCAAAATCGCACGCCAGTTGGTTTCTATTGCTACTGATTGTCCAGTCCATGCCAACATCATCAAAGCCAGCCACCCATATCCAACTATATTCCGCCAGCACCGCGTCTTTTGCAGCACGCTGGTTTTATCAAAGCTTCTCGCATACAACATTGAGCTTTATAAAATCCTATTTCTTAGTAAACGTGAACGGCGTACACATGAAACACCGCCGAAAACGCCAATAAAATAAATAAAGGCAGATGCACAACATGCCACAGCGCAAATAAACGCTCGTACAAACCAAATTCAGTAATGCGCACCAGCGTTAACAAATAATGGCGGCAGTAAATTAAAGCTTTCCTACCGTAATCTTTTTGCATCGCTTTATTCCAGCCATGTTTACTGGCTTCGTGCTCCAAGGCATCACCAATTTGTTGTTGCGCTAACACATAGATTTTTTTCGCTTCTACATGCACGCGGTACATACGCATAAAACCTTCAACTGAACCATGTACAGGTGCCAAGGACATTGCTTCTAAGGTTGTCATACGGCCTTGAACGGTAGGCACTAATTTAATAACCAAATCAAACTCAGTGCGCGCGTCTTGTTGCTCGTCATTTAATTCTTTTAGAGTGATTTTGCGGCCGTAAAGACCATGATGAATTTTTCGATAGATGTACCGACCGACCAACCCGCTCCCTACAACCAGTAGCATGGATGTTAAGGCGACCATGCTGTTAGTAGAGCCAACATGAAAGTTAGTGTGGAAAATGATCGCCGTGGGGCCCAAAATCCCCATGATCATATGTATGCGAAACCAGTACTTAACTTGACCCCAATCACGGATCACGCTCCAGCGCTTCCGCAAAGGGTAAAGCAATAACAGTATCATGGTAGTAAGCCCAATAATGCCTAAAGCATAACCGAGACCATATTCGGCATGGATGTAATACTCATCACGGTTTTGCCATCCTATATATAGTGCTGACAGCACCACAATGGCAAAAATATAAATACCCGCGCCCATAACCCAAGAATCTTGAGAGGCTTGTGCAGCAGCCTGATGTGCCCGCGCTTTTTCAGCGGCGGACAAGCCAGACTCTAATTTATCACTCGTTGCTGCCATAAAACGGCACTCCACAGATTAACGTCGTATCTGCGAGGGAAACCCCACTCGCGACTTCCATTTTTGCGGACATCTTTCTTCGCGTTGTAAAGATGTTACATTCAGATGACAAGGTCAAATACCTCATGGAAGGGGGCAAGATAGATGAATAAATGTTCAAAAACAAAAAAACTGATTAACCAACATTTAACCAAATGATGAACTTGCGTTAAGGCAAAAAACTTAAAACTGGCTTTTTATTTGAAATAAAATAAACAATTGTTCATTTATCTCGCAGATTACATTAATCTCGCAAATATTAACCAGTTTTCATAGAGCACGCACTTAAGGAATTCAGCAAACATAATTCCTACTTAATTAATAGCTGAAAAATGCTCATTAAAATTTCTCCTTATCTGCCGCGATTGAATATCCGTCGGATTGTTAGATAAAACAAACCGCTATAATGCGTTATGAATTCAGATCAACTCCATCGTTATAGTCGCCAATTACTCGTTCCCGAATGGGGATATATGGGACAACAACGCATTCAACAAGCGCATGTGCTTATTTTTGGCATGGGCGGCTTAGGCTCAGCGGCTAGTCTGTATTTAGTTGGCGCTGGCATTCAACGCCTCACATTGGTTGATCCAGACCATCTGGATATCAGCAATTTACACCGTCAAATACTGTACCGTGAAAGCGACATTCCACAGGCCAAAGTCTATGCAGCACGCGCGCAATTACAGGCGCTTAATCAGCATTGTGAAATTAATATCATACAAGATACGCCAAACACTGCCGCGTTACTGGCTTTAGTTCAACAGGCAGACGTAGTACTCGATTGCACTGATAATTTTGCTGCACGTTTTGCCATTAACCACGCCTGCGTACACGCGAGCAAACCATTGATATGTGGTGCAGCAATTCGCACCGAAGGTCACCTATGCGTACTTAACGCTACGATCAACAGTCCCTGTTACTGCTGCTTATATCCCGATGCCGGCGCAGATACCGAAAGCTGTGCGCGTAATGGCATATTAGGCCCGGTAGTGGGCATGATTGGTACAGCACAAGCTTTAGAAACCCTAAAGTTGATCGCACAATGTGGCGAAGTCCTTGACGGCAAACTTGCCATCTTCGATGCACTGCGCTTTCATTGGCGCAACATTACTATTCAAAAAGATCAGGCATGCAAGATATGCGGTATTGCTTAGTCACTATCAATCAATGCACAGATATAAATGTTACAAACAATTGCTATACACGCCTAGATACTGCTTTAATGCTGCGTTAATTCAACATTGAAAACCACTATGACTATTCGCATTACTCGGCCTCTAGCAACTCATCTATTAACATTGGCACAACAATCTTCCACTCAGCCCATCTGTGGTTTAGTCGGGGCTCAACATGCACATCCTCGAACTGTATATCCACTCAATACAGCACAATCAGATGACATACAAACCACAGTAACTAGTTTGCAACAACAAAATGAAACCTTATTTGCGGTGTATTATTCGCATCCACAACAAGCAGCGATTCCCTCAGTACAAGATATCACGCAGCTTCAGTTGGACAATTTATCGAATCCTTATTACTTAGTAATTTCGCTCAATATTAAAGGTGTATTAGAAATGCGCGCATGGCAACGAGTTGGCCAAGAATTTGATGAAGTCGAACTGACGGTTTAAAACAATCAAAAAAATCCAGCAAAACTATTTTTGCTGGATTTTTAATTGAATTGATAAAAGGAGTTTAATAGTTTTTCTTAAGTATCTAATTTTTGTTTAAGTAATTCATTTAAGTAACCGGGGTTAGCTTTGCCTTGCGTAGCTTTCATCACTTGGCCCACAAAAAAGCTCCATAACTTTTCTTTACCAGCACGGTATTGGGCTAATTGATCAGGATTGTCCGCCAATATCTGATCGATAATCGCTTCAATTTCACCCGTGTTCGACATTTGCTGCAGACCTTTAGCGGCAATAACAGTGTCTGCATCACCCTCACCCGCTAACATTGTCTCAAAAACTTCTTTAGCCATTTTGTTGGAAATGGTGTTATCGCTAATACGGCGCAATAAACCTGCGAGTTGTTTTTCGGTAATGGCAAATTGATCAATGTCGAGATTTTGTTTATTTAAATTCGCCGCCACTTCGCCCATTAACCAATTCGCAGCTAATTTAGCATCACCACCCGCTTGCACGACCGCTTCATAATAATTCGCCCATGCCCGACTTGCGGTTAAAAAATTCGCGTCATACATACTCAAAGCATACGTCGTTACAAAACGTTGTTTTTTTGCATCAGGTAACTCGGGCAACTGACTGCGCACTTGCTCAATAAAATGCGGCTCAATCAAAACGGGCAATAAATCGGGATCCGGAAAATAACGATAGTCATTGGCTTCTTCTTTAACACGCATCGAGCGCGTTTCATCTTTGACCGCATCATACAAACGAGTTTGCTGAATTATTTTTCCACCGCCTTCAATCACATCAATCTGACGTTCCACTTCAAAATTAATCGCGCGTTCTACAAAACGAAAAGAGTTCAGGTTTTTTAACTCAGTCCGCGTACCAAATGCAGCTTGGCCTAGCGGTCGCACCGACACATTCGCATCACAACGAAACGAACCTTCTTGCATATTGCCGTCACAAATTTCTAAATAACGCAGCAATGCGTGTAATTTTTTTAAATACGCAACCGCTTCTTTCGCCGAACGCAATTCAGGCTCAGAAACAATTTCCAACAAAGGCGTACCGGCGCGATTTAAATCAATGCCTGTACATCCTTGAAAATCTTCATGCAAAGATTTGCCTGCATCTTCTTCTAAATGCGCACGCGTAATATTAATACGCTTAGCCTCACCATTTTCTAATTCAATATCTAAATAACCACCGGCCACAATCGGTTGTTCATACTGAGAAATTTGATAACCTTTCGGCAAATCAGGATAAAAATAATTTTTCCGCGCAAATACGGAACGCGCCGCAACGTTTGCATTCACCGCTACACCAAACCGCGTCGCCATGCGCACCACTTCTTGATTCAATACCGGCAACACACCAGGCAAACCTAAATCTACCGCGCAGGCTTGCGTGTTCGGCGCAGCGCCATACGCTGTTGCTGCACCCGAAAATATTTTACTTTTGGTTGCTAACTGCGCGTGCACTTCCAGACCAATCACTACTTCCCATTGCATAAACGCAACCTTTAATAAAATATTACTGTTGATACTTAATCAATAAACGCGGTCGGCATACGACGATGCCAATCGGTACGTTGTTGATATTGATGCGCCGTATTTAATAAACGTGCTTCATCAAAATAATTGCCAATTAATTGTAAACCAACCGGTAAACCTTGGCTAAAACCCGCCGGAATGGACATGCCGGGCAAACCCGCTAAATTAACAGCGATGGTATAAATATCGGATAAATACATAGCCACAGGATCGTTGGCTTTTTCGCCTAATTTAAAGGCCGTGCTCGGCGCTGTCGGACCCAAAATAACATCCACTTGCGTAAACGCTTGTTTAAAATCTTCGCTAATTAAACGCCGTAACTGTTGGGCTTTTAAATAATATGCATCGTAATAACCTGCCGACAACGCATAAGTGCCGATCATGATACGGCGTTGCACTTCTGCACCAAAACCTTCGCTGCGTGAACGACTGTATAAATCATTTAAATCGTGTGGATCTTTACAACGATAACCAAAACGCACGCCATCAAAACGTGACAAGTTCGATGAACACTCGGCAGGTGCTACTACATAATACACCGGCACTGACAAAGCCATATTGGGCAAACTAATCTCAACAATGTGCGCACCCGCCGCTTCAAATTCTTTGATCGCCTGCGCAATGACATTAGCAACATCGCTATCTAAACCGGTAGCAAAAAATTCTTTAGGAATGCCAATGCGTAAATCTTTTAAAGAATGATTTAATTGCGCAGCATAATCGGGCACCACACGATCAACCGACGTAGAATCTTTTTCATCAAAACCGGCCATCGCGCTTAATAACAAAGCGCAATCTTCCGCGGTTTGCGCCATCGGTCCCGCTTGATCAAGACTGGATGCAAACGCAATCATGCCCCAACGTGACACCAAACCATACGTGGGCTTTAAACCAGTAATGCCGCATAACGCGGCAGGTTGACGAATCGAACCACCCGTATCAGTGCCGGTTGCAGCAGGTGCTAAACGTGCAGCAACCACGGCGGCTGAACCACCTGATGAACCACCGGGTACGCGCGCGACATCCCACGGATTTTTTACCGGCCCGTAAAAACTCGTTTCGTTAGATGAACCCATGGCGAATTCATCCATATTGGTTTTACCTAACATCACCATACCCGCGCTTTGCAAACGCGCAGTTACCGTGGACTCATACGGCGCAATAAAATTATCTAACATGCGCGACGCGCAACTACTGCGCACGCCTTCCGTACAAAAAATATCTTTATGCGCTAAAGGAATGCCTAATAAAGGTGAAGCATTGCTTGCGGCTTTGCGTTGCGCATCCGCGGCTTTAGCCGTCACTAAAGCGGCTGCATCGGTAATCGTAATAAAAGCATTTAAGCTGGGATTATGTTGTTGAATGCGCTGCAAAAAGTGCTGCGTTAATTCAGCGCTTGAATAGTGGCCTGACCGTAAGCCCGCTGACAACTCAGCTAGCGTGGCCGTGTGCATAGCACTCATTCCATCACCTTCGGTACTAAATAAACACCCGCTTCCACCGCCGGCGCATGCTGCTGAAAATGCTCACGTTGATTATGCTCAGTGACCACATCCGCACGACAACGTTGGACGGCGTCCAAAGGATGCGCCATCGGCATTACTCCTTGCGTATCGATCACGCTCATTTGCTCCATTAGCAGCAAAATATTGGATAAATTGCGGGCGTATTCGGGCACACTGCTTTCATCGATCGCCAAGCGTGCCAGTTGCGCAATTTTTTTTACCTCATCAGCTTGCAGTGCCATATCCATCTCGCTCGTGAATGTTAGGTCAGTGAGGAACCGTTAGAAATGCGGCCGCAACCTTAGCATATTTGCCCCATTATTTGCCGCATCGACGCATCCGCAAAACGTTTGCTGATGATCTGCAGATGCGCCTTGCACGGCGGATACGCCATTGTTACATTAGCGCGTCTTTTTACCTTAATAGTATTGGGTGAACGTTTTGAAAAATCTGTTTCGTAACTTGAAGGGTCTTTTCTCCACTGACCTTTCCATCGACCTTGGTACCGCTAACACATTAATCTACGTGCGCGGCGAAGGTATTGTCCTGAATGAACCGTCAGTCGTCACCGTCCGCATCGACCGCGGCGGCCAACGCAGTCTTGAAGCTTACGGCACTGAGGCTAAACGCATGTTGGGCCGTACGCCGGAAAACATGCAAGCGATTCGCCCCATGAAAGACGGCGTCATTGCCGACTTCACCATCACCGAAAAAATGTTGCAACACTTCATTCGCAAAGTACATGACACCCGTTTTTTCCGTCCTAGCCCTCGCGTTTTAGTGTGTGTCCCCTGTGGCGCAACCGAAGTAGAACGTCGCGCTATTCGTGAATCTGCCGCCGGCGCGGGTGCACGCAGTGTTTATTTAATTGAAGAACCGATGGCTGCGGCTATCGGTGCAGGCATCCCCGTCGAAGAAGCACGAGGTTCGATGGTATTAGATATCGGCGGCGGTACTTCTGAAGTCGCCGTGATTTCACTTAACGGCATTGTTTATTCTGCCTCGGTGCGTATTGGTGGCGACAAATTTGATGAAGCCATCATCAGTTATATTCGACGCAACTACGGCATCTTAATCGGCCAACCTACTGCAGAACGCATCAAACATTCGATTGGCTCAGGTTATCCCGGCCGCGAACTCAAAGAAATGGAAATCAAAGGCCGTAATTTATCTGAAGGCGTACCGCGCAGTTTCACCATTAACAGCAATGAAGTTTTAGAAGCGTTGCAAGAACCGCTTTACGGCATTGTGTCTGCGGTTAAAACAGCGTTAGAAGCAACCCCACCTGAATTAGCTGCCGATGTTGCCGAACGCGGTATTGTTTTAACTGGCGGCGGCGCTTTATTAACTGACCTTGATCGTTTGTTAATGGAAGAAACCGGTTTGCCCGTGGTAATCGCAGAAGATCCCTTGACCTGTGTTGCGCGTGGTGGCGGCCGTGTATTGGAATTAATTGATCAACATGGCGTTAATTTTTTGGCCCTCGACTAATGTCATCAACAGCCTAATGACTCACCAACTTAAACCTTTGGTGAGTCACTAATATGCAACCACTGTTTCAACAAAATACTAATAACTACAACTTCCGTCTCGTTATCTTTTCGGTGGCGGCAATTGTTTTAATGACGATTGATAATCGCAACGATGCATTACGCGAAGCGCGTAACTCTGCTACTGCTTGGTTAGTTTATCCTTTGCAATACACTGTCTCAGTGCCCGGTCGTGTGTGGCGCTGGTCCAGCGAAGTATTTAGCTTGCACAATACGTTGCTCAACGAAAAACGTGCCCTTCATGACGAACGTTTATTACTTCAATACCAAGTGCTTAAGCTCGCTGGCTTACAAGCTGAAAATGCGCGCTTACGTGAATTACTGCGTTCATCTAAACAAGTCGGTGAAAATATTTTAGCCGCAGAAATTATTTCGGTTGACCAAGATATTTACAAACAACAAATTATTTTAAATAGAGGCCAACGCAATAAAATTTTTATTGGCCAACCGATAGTGGATGCCTATGGCATCATTGGCCAAGTCATCGCCGCAACCGAATACTCATCCACCGTTTTACTCATTTCTGATCCCAGCCATGAAATTCCTGTGCAAATTAATCGCAACGGTTTACGCGCTATTTTGCAAGGTACGGGTGGCTCAGACACCCTAAATTTATTACACATTCCTACGAACACTGACATTCATGTGAATGATTTATTAATTTCATCCGGACTCGATGGTCGTTTCCCACCCAACTATCCGGTCGCCACCATTTCCAAGATTGAAATTATTCGCGGTCAACCGTTTGCTAAAGTCACCGCCAAACCCACTGCTCACTTAAATAGTAGCCGTGAAGTATTAGCCGTCTGGCCACAAACCGGAGAAAGCTTATGAATCGCAGCAGTCATGTATGGTTAGCGAATATTAGTTTGCTAATTGCACTCATGCTGATGCTGACACCTCTGCCGTATTGGGCGCATGTGTGTCGTCCCGAATGGGTAACGCTGACATTATTATTTTGGTGCATGTTAGCGCCCAATGAAATTGGTTTAGGTCTAGCATTTATATATGGTTTAATTGTCGACGTGGCCCTCGGCACATTATTAGGACAACACGCCTTAGGTATATTAATCGCGTGTTATTTAATGTTGCGTTATCACCACATCATTCGCGCTTACCCTCTTTTACAACAAGGCCTCATTGTCGGAGTGATTCTGTTAATCAAACAATTAGTATTGTTATGGATTTACGGCATTACGAACCGCGCACCCGGTTCTTTGTGGGTTTATTTCTTGCCGAGCTTTTTTGGCGGCTTATTATGGCCATGGTTATTTACTATTTTGCTTGATACGCAACGTCGTTTTGGCCCGCGCCAAAGTGTGTCGCTATGACCACTACGCTAACCGAAATCGAAATCAAATTAGCGTATCTTGAAGCAACTCAAGAAGACTTAAATAAAATCATCATTACTCAACAAACGGCTATTGATAAACTCCAGCAACAAATCAACCATCTCACCACACGCTTACAACAAGTTGGCGAAAACGATATTGATCCTGCGCATTATCGCCCACCACATTATTAGATTCGCATATGCTCCCCTTCTCGGACAATCAAGTTGTCCTCTGCTACGAAGATTCCTCGCTACAAGAACATGCGCTGCGCCTACATTCACAATGGGATCAACAATGGAATATTCCATTAAGCCTTGCGACAGAAAATCTGTCGGCCGATTTTTTATTAATGCTAACTAAACAACGTTTAGAACTGCGCGACAACCGCGCGGATGCCATCGGCGGAGCAGTGTATGTAGATTTTGTAGAAGGCAAAGCCGGCTTTCGTCGCCAACATGAAGGCCGTCAACAAGCATTAGCACGCGCCATCGGCTTAAAAGGTTTACAACACCCGCATATTATTGATGCCACCGCAGGTTTAGGTCGTGACGCATTTGTATTAGCGAGTTTAGCTTGCGAAGTAACTTTATTAGAACGCTCGCCAATTTTAGCGGCGTTATTACAAGATGGTTTGAATCGCGCACGCGCCGAAGCCGCATTAAATGCTATCACCACCAACATGCGTATCATTCACACCAACAGCATTGACTATTTACAACATGCGCCCAACGTCGAACGAGTACACGCGATTTATATAGACCCTATGTATCCAGGTCGAAAAAAATCCGCCTTGGTTAAAAAAGAAATGCGTGTCGCACGCGCGTTGGTGGGCGATGATCCCGATGCAGCACTATTACTGCGCCATGCTATTCGCACAACAGTGCAGCGCGTGGTTGTCAAACGACCTAACGAAGCACCCGCACTTGCCGACCTAAAACCTCACGCACAAATTCCTGGCAAAACCACTCGTTATGATATTTATTTTCCTCATCATTTTACCGATCAATAAAGGACAAATATGAACGCGAAATTTTTCTTATTAGCAGGCGCAGTGTTTAATTTACTAGCCGTGGTATTAGGCGCATTTGGTGCGCACGCTTTAAAAAACAAATTGTCGGCCGATTTATTACGCGTGTATCACACGGCCGTTGAATATCAGTTTTATCATGCGCTCGCATTACTTGCGATTGGCATTTTAATGCTGCAATGGCCGCACAATACTGTGTTAAAAAGCAGTGGTCTGAGCTTCTTCGTAGGTGTGCTAATTTTTTCGGGAAGTTTATATGCGCTTGCCCTGAGCAGTGTGCGCTGGTTAGGCGCAATTACACCGCTAGGTGGCGTGGCATTTATTATCGGTTGGATTTTATTATCACTGGCGATTTGGCGCCAAGCGATTTAAATTTTCCTACTACTATGCGGCGAGGCCACAACATTTTTTATACTTTTTATTACTGCCGCAGCTACAAGGATCATTACGGCCTAACTTAGGCGCGTCACGCCGATACTGTTTTATGTCGGGCAATTTACCGTCAAGATAAAACCATTGTTTATCGCGTTTAATAAATTCGCTAATTTCGTGCAATACGCAATCTTTACCATCAACACTGTACCGAGCTTTAAATTCTACTTGGCCCTGTTCATCTGTTGCCAAGCCTTCGCTAGTAGTAATGATTTCTAAACCTTGCCACTGCGCTTGTTGCGACCATTGTTTAGCGGCGTCCGTATCAAATTCACGTCGAGTGGATTTATCGTAGCTGCTAACAACAAAATCAATATTGCCTACTGCATAGGCAGAATAACGCGCTCGCATTAACGCTTCGGCGGTTGGCGCATATTTCGCGCCCGTGATAAACGGCTCGCAACAAGCTTGATAAGACAAACCGCTATTACAGGGACAATTTTGCATAATAAACACTCAATGGGTCAGCGAACAAAGTGCGTCATTATCAGGATTTCGCCTGCGCATATCTAGCCTCCCATAGATCTTAATGAGGCATAAGCGACTGATTTAAATAGTGGCCGTGATATTATCAAACCATGAGCTTACCTATCGTCGAACTGCAAAACGTTTTAGATGCTATTACCGCATCCGATACGCCCTTGCAAACCCTGCTACTTACACCCCACCTAAGTAATACGAGTAATACGCCAGACGAAACCCATTTACGTACCGTGCTGCGTTTACCTGCCAATACCGTGATTTTGCAGCACAATGACCCGCTCAATCATTGGCCAACTACGGCTCCTGAAATTTACGATTTAGCGATGATCTTAGATTTGGATTTATACGCAAGCGACCTCGTCAATACGCTCATTGCGCATCTACGCGATCGTGCTTGTCGACAATTATTAGTCGCCTTGTCTGTCAACGCGGATCAACACGCATGGACAACACGCTTGCTCAGTTTAGGTTTAAGCGGCATCAACACCGCGAGCCATAACATTTATGAATTTAATATCTCGCACTACAAAACCGTCCCTGATTGGCTAAACTCTAAACATTGGGCCAATCCCGAACACTGGAATAAACATCGCTGGTAATAATATGAGTAGTTTGCAACAACGCATGGCCGAACACGGTTTTGAATCTAACGAACATTACGATTACATCGTGCGCTGTTTACACGCCGCACCGGGAAATGATATTCGTTGTCTCAATATCGAAGGCGAATCCGGCCGACGTAAAACTGCTTTTGCAAATGCACTCGCGCATGCTTTAACAATTAACCATATTTTGTATCATGATTTCGCACAAGCCGAAATCGAAACAGCGGCACCCATCGTCATTAAAGAAGATGACGAAAGTGACGCGCGCCCTGTTTTACCTATAAAAGCCTTAGATAAAATCATGAGCGATGCGTGCGCGCTCAGCGAAGCTGAGCCTACGGTATTAATTCTTGATCAATTACAAATTGCTGATTTCAAAGAACACATTCGGCTTTATAAATTCCTGATTGAACGCCAATGGAATTATAATGACGTGAGTTTTTATGCACACCGCAAAAACTTTTTCTTATTTTTAATCGCTGAAGAACCACTTTATCACTCGTTACAAAAACACAGCTTAAAAGTGTGGGTGCGGAGCGCTTCCGATAGTATTCACGCCTACCAACACGATGATTTTAATTTGGATGCTGACGCACAACCTGTCATTGATGCGCTCAATCAATGCTTCCGCTCGTTGAATGTGTTCCCCACACAAAGCGAATACTACAAAATACTGCACGACATCCGTCATCATGTGCACACAGCCAGCGAACTTGCACAAAGCATTTACGGTTGGACCGAAGGTTTAGATCGCGAACTGTTACACAGTCCGGCCTTGCATAATCAACTCACTGCGTTAATGCCGGTTATCGAAAACTATATCGGCGTAGAAGAAATCGTCGAACTCTCGTCAGCACCTGAACCCTCAATACGGAATTAATATGGAACCTGTAAGCAATCAAGTTATTGAACATGCACTTAAACAACAATTACCAGAAGCTGCAATTTACGTCAGCGGCGATGGTTATAAATATGAAACCGTTGTTGTCAGTGAACACTTTGCTGGCAAAAATACCTTGCAGCGACACAAACAAATTTATGCCGTGTTAAATACTTATATTAATAGCGGGCAATTACACGCCTTAACCATTAAGACCTATACGCCCGAAGAATTTCAAAACACACCCTACGCAACTTTACCGCGTTCATAATAAACACTGAGGAATATCCATGGATTTGGAATTAATTAAAAATCTCGCCATCGCCTTAGTGATCGGCCTCATGATCGGCATGGAACGCAGTTGGCAAAGCCATAGTCAAGGTGGCGGCGCACGTAGCGCCGGTTTACGCACTTTCGGATTTATTGGTTTGCTCGGCGGCATCAGTGTTTTATTAAGTCATCAATTAGGCGTGGGTGTTGTCATTGTTACTTTTGCGGCATTAGCGGCGATTGTAGTTGCTGCTTATATATTAACCGCACACAAAACTGGCGAAGCGGGCATCACTACTGAAATTGCTATATTGCTAACGTTTGCCTTAGGCATGCTCACATTATCCGGTTATGCGCATGAAGCAATCGCGGGTGCCGTAGTGATCAGCGCGTTATTACGCTTCAAACCTTTATTGCATAGCACCTTACGCAAACTCGAACACCATGAACTAAACGCCACACTACAACTATTAATTGTTGCCGCCGTCGTCTTACCTTTATTACCTGATCGTTATATTGATCCCTTCCAATCAATCAACCCACGCACCATTGGTTATTTAGTCTTATTAATCGCAGGTTTGTCCTACATTGGATATTTTGCAACGCGTATTTTCGGCGCACGCTCGGGCATTTTAGCCACCGCATTACTCGGCGGCTTAGCATCCTCCACCGCTGTTACTATCGCTTTCTCACGCTTAGCGCGTCGTTTACCGGAACAAAGTGTGTTGCTCGGTTTAGGTATCGCCGCGGCCGCAGCTATCATGGTGCCGCGCGTGTTATTAGAAGTATTAATCGTCAACAAAAGTTTATTGCCATTGATTATCTGGCCGCTCATTGTGCTGATGTTAGTGCCAGCCATTGCCGCGACCTTTGTATTGTTACGCAAAAAAAATATTCCGCCCTCTGCACAAGTACCACTGAATAATCCTTTAGAACTCAATGCCGCTATTGGTTACAGCATCTTACTCACTTTATTATTTTTATTAGTACACATCACCGAAAAATGGGTAGGCGAATCTGGCATTTATGCACTGGCTGCGTTATCGGGTATCGCTAACGTCGATGCCATTAGTTTATCGCTCGCGGGTTCCGCACTTAAAGACATGCCCAGCGAGGTTGCAGCGCGCGGCATTTTAATCGCGTGTGTTGTGAACACCGGCGTCAAAGCCGCACTCGCCGTCATCATCGGCGGCTGGCATACTGGAAAATGGACTGCGAGTATTTTGGGATTAGCGTGTGTGTTAGGTGGTGTGGCACTGTGGGGGACCTTGGGGTGACAGTGATTAACAAGTTAGAATGCTTAAATGAAGATCGCTTAACTCAAACGCTTGCTTATGCAGGTTTTATTTTACTAGCGTTTGAGTTAATAAAAAGCCTCGTCATAAAACCAACCAAAATGTTTTATGCGGATATTAGTTTTAGCCCAAACAGTCCATTTCAGTCATATGAGGAAAATGTTTTATCTCGGCACAAAAATGAATTTGAAGCATGCCTTTTATATTTAAGTGATTTTATGAAGGCCATTGATTCAGATGACGTACTAGCAATTCAAGGATTAAGAAAACATAGAAATGATTTGGCCCATAATTTCCCGAAAATCATTTCTATCTTAAAGATAGAAAACCATATTGAATTGCTTGAAAAAGCCCATAAGGCTTTATTTAAGCTCAGCAACTATCAAGTTTACATGGATATAGGAAACGACCCTGAATTTCAAAATCTAGGAATCGATTGGGATACTGTAAAAGGTACTGAATATTTAATACTAGAAAACATTATTAATAAAATCCGATTCTTACAATCAAACAGCAAGTCACAATAATTGCAGTTAAGCCGTAGGGCGCAATAAGCGTAGCGCATTGCGCCCTACGTTGAATAGGGAAATTCATCATGCCCAATTACCGTCGAGCCTGGTTACCAGGCGGCACCTATTTTTTCACAGTAAATTTATTGCAACGAAATAATAATGGTTTATTGACGCGGCATATTGCTTTGCTGCGTCAGTCGGTTACATAGGCGCAACAAAGCCATTCTTTTATTATTCATGGGTAGGTGGTATTGCCAGAGCATTTGCATTGCGTGATTGTGCTACCTAATGATGACACGGACTTATTAACTTATGATGATTAGCATACGGCGCAATGCGCCCTACGGTGCTAGATAAAAAGCACAAGTAGCGAGAATGTAATCCGGGTTAGCGAATGCAAAATCATTCCCGCATTTTGCACCACTTCATGTGAACACATTTACAACAGTTTTAAAGTCTGTTTTCAATATAAGACATCGCCCTGTATTTCACTTTTGCTCGAGTGATCAACAATGACCCAAGACAATTTCGGCGCAAAACGGTAACATGCGCCGCATCCAGATGGTTGACTATACGTATTTCCGAGGTTGTTATGAAGGTTCTTATTATCGGCGGTGGCGGTCGCGAACATGCGCTCGCATGGAAAACTGCGCAGTCAACACAGGTTGATATTGTCTACGTTGCACCGGGTAATCCGGGCAGCGCGCAAGAATCTAAAACTCAAAACGTTGATATAAAGGTAGACGACATTCAAGGCTTGGTGCACTTTGCACAAGCACAAAAAATTGATCTGACTATTGTGGGCCCGGAAATACCTTTGGTGCTCGGCGTGGTTGATGCATTCCAAGCGGCCAGTTTAAAAATTTTCGGCCCACGCCAAGCAGCAGCACAATTAGAAGGCTCGAAAGCATTTAGCAAAGATTTTTTAGCGCGTCACAATATTCCTACTGCGACATACCAAACTTTTACTGCACTCGAACCGGCGCTAAATTATTTAAAAAAAATAGGTGCGCCCATTGTTGTTAAAGCGGATGGTTTGGCAGCAGGCAAAGGTGTGATTGTTGCGCACGACATTGCAGCTGCGGAAACTGCGGTACACGATATGTTAGCGGGCAACGCATTTGGTGAAGCAGGACATCGCGTTGTTATCGAAGAGTTTTTAGTCGGCGAAGAAGCGAGCTTTATTGTGATGGTTGATGGTGAACATATTTTGCCAATGGCGACGTCACAAGATCACAAAGCGCGTGACAATGGTGACTTAGGCCCCAACACCGGCGGCATGGGCGCCTATTCACCTGCGCCAGTTGTAACCCCTGAAATACATGCGCGCATCATGCGCGAAGTTATTGAACCTACGGTGCGCGGTATGGCTGCAGAAGGAAATCCGTATACGGGATTTTTATACGCTGGCGTGATGATTAGCAACGATGGCGCATGCAAAGTATTAGAATTTAATTGCCGCTTTGGTGATCCTGAAACCCAACCGATTATGATGCGTTTGCAATCTGACATTACGGCACTGTGTTTAGCGGCCTTAGATAAAAAATTACATACAGTTGATGCGCAATGGGATACACGCTGCGCATTAGGAGTAGTGATGGCCGCGGGTGGTTATCCAAATGAATTTCGCAAAGGCGATGTGATTCAAGGTCTCGATAAAGCAAACACGGACAACGTTAAAGTATTTCATGCGGGTACGCAAAATCAAAACGGCCAAACGCTCACTAATGGCGGGCGCGTGTTATGTGTGACGGCATTAGGCGATGATGTAAAACAAGCGCAAGATAATGCTTATGCGCAACTTAAAAAAATTCAGTGGCCTGATGTTTATTATCGTACGGATATTGGATTTAAAGCGATAAAACGTTAGTTAGAAATCACCTGCGCGCAACACGCAGGTGATTAAATTTCAGCTTGAGTGTTTAACGACGCATTGCATCAAAGAAATCGGCATTGGTTTTAGTACCTTGCATTTTATTGAGCATGAATTCCATCGCTTCTAATTCATCCATCGAATGCATCACTTTACGCAACACCCACATTTTTTGCAGTTCATCTGCTTTCACTAACAACTCTTCACGGCGTGTGCCTGAACGATTTATGTTGATCGCTGGGAATACGCGTTTCTCAGCAATACGTCTATCCAAATGAATTTCCATGTTGCCGGTACCTTTAAATTCTTCGTAAATCACTTCATCCATTTTCGAACCCGTATCCACTAACGCCGTGGCAATAATGGTTAAGCTACCACCTTCTTCGATATTACGCGCGGCACCAAAAAAACGCTTAGGTCGTTGTAAAGCATTTGCGTCAACACCACCGGTTAACACTTTGCCGGACGACGGCACAACCGTGTTGTACGCACGCGCTAAGCGCGTAATAGAATCTAACAAAATCACTACGTCTCTTTTGTGTTCGACTAATCGTTTAGCTTTTTCAATAACCATTTCGGCTACTTGCACATGTCGACTGGCAGGCTCATCAAAAGTACTCGACACGACTTCGCCTTGTACCATGCGACTCATTTCGGTGACTTCTTCTGGACGTTCGTCAATTAACAATACAATCAAATAAGAATCAGGATGATTAGCCGCAATACTTTGCGCGATATTTTGCAGCATGATGGTTTTACCGGCTTTCGGCGGTGACACGATCAAACCACGTTGACCTTTACCAATAGGCGAAACAATTTCAATAATACGCGCGGTAATGTCTTCGGTGCTGCCATTGCCACGTTCTAAATGAAAACGCTCTTGCGCATGCAATGGGGTTAAGTTTTCAAATAATACTTTATTACGTGTGCTTTCTGGTTGATCAAAATTAATGTGATCAACTTTCAATAAAGCAAAATAACGTTCGCCATCTTTAGGTGGGCGAATTTTGCCCGCAATGGTGTCGCCTGTGCGCAAATTAAAACGGCGAATCTGACTCGGTGATACGTAAATATCATCCGGGCCCGCTAAATAAGAGCTGTCTGCTGAACGTAAAAAACCAAAGCCATCTTGCAAAATCTCTAATACGCCATCGCCTAAAATGTCATCGCCATTTTTAGCTTTAGATTTGAGCAACGAAAAAATAATGTCTTGTTTGCGATTGCGAGCAATATTTTCGAGGCCCATTTCTTCAGCCATTTGAATTAGTTCTGCGGCGGGTTTTTTCTTCAGTTCAGTTAAGTTCATAGGTTTTCGCTTTGACTCTTAAAAAGATAATAATGAGGGTGATGTTCAAAAGTTGGGGTTAGTTACCGATCGATTATTCAGTGGTTTTTATTGTGATTAAAACGGCTTAATCAATATCCGTCACGGTCTGAAGGAAAGACTCGTTGAATATATCAGGATAAGATTGAGCAAAAAAATGCCCGGCGATTTTTAGCGACCGGGCAATATTATTTATAAGTTGCTATCAATGAATGCGGTTAATTGCGACTTTGATAATGCGCCTACTTTGGTCGCTTCCACATTGCCGTTTTTAAACAACATCAACGTGGGAATACCACGAATTCCAAATTTTGGTGGTGTATCAGGATTTTCATCAATATTGAGCTTAGCGACTTTAAGTTTGTCAGCATACTCAGTGGCTATTTCATCTAAAATTGGCGCAATCATTTTGCAAGGACCACACCATTCAGCCCAATAATCCACCAATACGGGGTGGGTGGCTTTTAAAACCTGTTCTTCAAAAGTTGCATCGGTAATATAGACGATATTATTACTCACCGTTTATTGCCTCTCGTGGATTGTAAAACGTTCGGTAATTGCAATACCCAACTGCTATGCCTCTGACCATTTCAAAAAAAGGGGGAGTAGGACGATAGTGCGGGACGCGCCATGTGCAGCGGTTGTGTATTTATAGGGATATTCGCGCACAATTTCAAGCCCGTAATTGCAATAATCGAAAAATATTCTGTTGCAATATACTAAGGTTTTGAATTCTAAATACTATTTTCGTCATAGGCCTGCCATTTTAAGCCTGTTAAACTGCCTGCGCTTATAGATAATAGTCATTCACAGACCATGGAGCGCGCAAATGCGTGTATTAGTCACCGGTGCGGCAGGTTTTATTGGTGCCGCCATTTGCCAATATTTATTAAAACGCGGCGATGAGGTCATCGGCTTTGATAATTTAAATGACTACTATGATGTAAGTCTTAAACACGCTCGTTTAGCACAGCTTCAAACTTTTTCCGCTTACACTAATGTCATTGCTGGATTAGAAGATCGCGCTGCATTAGAAAATGTTTTTACCCAATATCAACCACAACGTGTTGTGCACATGGGCGCACAAGCAGGTGTGCGTTATTCTTTGGAAAATCCGCGCGCGTATGTTGATAGCAACATTGTTGGCTTTATGAATATTTTAGAATGCTGCCGGCATAATAAAATCGAAAATTTGGTCTATGCGTCCAGTAGCTCTGTTTACGGTGCCAACACCCACTTGCCCTTTTCCGTGCACCATAATGTTGACCATCCCGTGAGCTTGTACGCGGCTACTAAAAAAGCCAATGAGTTAATGGCGCATACTTATAGTCATTTGTATCAATTGCCTACGGTCGGTTTGCGCTTTTTTACGGTATACGGTCCTTGGGGTCGACCCGACATGGCGTTGTTTAAATTTACGCGCAACATTTTAGCCGGACAACCGATTGATGTTTTTAACCATGGCCGTCATCAACGTGACTTTACTTACATCGATGATATTGTCGAAGGCGTGATTCGTGTCTTAGATAAAATTCCGACTGGCAACCCACAATGGACTGGACAACATCCCGATCCTGCTAGCAGTGCAGCGCCTTATCGTATTTATAATATCGGCAATCATCAGCCGGTTGAATTACTCGCGTTTATTAATGCGATTGAAAAATGCCTAGGCAAAAAAGCTCAACTCAATTTATTACCCATGCAAGCCGGCGATGTGGTTGATACTTTTGCAGATGTTGACGCTTTGCGCGCGGAGTTTAATTATCAGCCGAATACGCCCATTGAAACTGGCATTGCGCATTTTGTGGAATGGTATAAACAATATTACAAGATTTAAAAATCGACTATGCTCGGTTGCTTAATCAAAACAATTTATACGGAATATTAATGGAAATTTTTTTAGTCGGTGGCGCAGTACGCGACAAACTCCTCGGTTTACCGGTCAAAGAACGTGACTGGGTGGTCGTGGGTGCGACGCCCCCTGAATTAATCGCTCAAGGCTTTAAACCGGTTGGCAAAGATTTCCCTGTTTTCTTACATCCCAAAACCAATGAAGAATATGCGCTGGCACGCACCGAACGCAAAAGTGGGCACGGTTATCGCGGCTTCACTTTTCACACTGCACCTGATGTTTCACTCGAAGCCGATTTGCAACGTCGTGATTTAACGATTAACGCTATCGCAGAAAACAGTGACGGCGCGTTAATTGATCCTTATAACGGGCAAAAAGATTTGGCCGATAAATACTTACGTCATGTGTCCGCCGCATTTAGCGAAGATCCCGTGCGTTTATTGCGAATCGCGCGCTTTGCTGCCCGTTTTGCATCACTGGGTTTTAGCATTGCGCCCACCACGTATGATCTCATGCGAACAATGGTTGAAAATGGCGAAGTAGATCATTTAGTGGCTGAACGTGTTTGGCAAGAATGCGCAAAAGCTTTAAGCACCGCAACACCCGCTGTGTTTTTTGAGGTGCTGGAACACTGTAACGCTTTAGAGCGCGTGTTATCTCTGCCAAAAATCAAACCTGAATCTTACGCCGCATTAACGCACGCTAGTCGCATGAGTGACGATGTGGAAATACGTTTAGCGGCATTTTTATTTCATAATGATTTCGCGTCAACGCAGACATTGTGTCAACGTCTTAAGTTGCCAAATAATGTAAACGAATTAATTGAGCTGACTATTAAACACTATATGTTTTTTCAGCAGTGCACCGAATTGCCACCCGCCGACGTTTTACAAGGCTTAAAATCTTTAGACGCTTTCCGACGTGAAGCACGATTTAAACAATTCTTAGTAGCCGCAACAGCTGTGGCGCACAGCACGCAAAACGGAGCACAACGACCATTGCCGCAAATAGAATATTTAATGACCGCGCGCAGTAATGCTCAGGCCGTTAATGCGCGCGATTTAGCGAATCAACAATTATCGGGGTTAGCATTAGCAGAAGAACTGGATCGACACCGCTGCGCGGTTATTAGCAAAGTCAAAAGAACGTATCGTTGGTCGCAAATTTAAGCTGTCGTCTTTCGCTCTAGCCAACGCAGTAAATTTTGCATGCGCGTATAACGCACGCATGCCCACGCAATCAACACACCACTACTATTCGCAAGCAGGTCAACATAGTCCATGTGACGCATCGGCGTGAGGCTCTGAAAATATTCAATTAACGCACCGAACACTACAAATAACAACGCAATCGATGCGCGCTGCCAATGCTGCCGAAATAATTGCAGCCACCAACCAGTTAACAACGTATAGGCGCAGAAGTGGTAAAGCTTATCGCGCTGATGCGACATGAAATCGCCTTGCAAGCTGATCAATGATGCAACCACTAATAATACGACGCCAGCCATACCCACTAATACCCAACAATAGGGATAACGTAATGCGGGATCTATGTGTAGCGGTATTTTTTTATTTATTACATCAACCAAAACAATAATCCTATGCCAAGCAGTACACGATAAATTGCAAACGGCCACATGCCAATGCGCGTTAATAATTGCAAAAACCAATGGATACACACAAATGCGCTAAGCGCTGACACAATGCATCCCACCAATAGCGCCAGCCAATCAATAGGTAATGGGCTTACCAGCAAGTCTTTAATTAACAATAAACTCGACGCGGTAATTAATGGGATAGATAACAGAAATGAAAACCTCGCGGCCAAGATAGGCGCAACCCCACAAAATAAGGCGGCGGTCATAGTAATTCCCGATCGCGAAGTGCCTGGCACTAACGCTAGTACTTGGGCAAAACCAATAATAAGTCCTACTGTTAATGTGATTTCGGTCGCGGCCGTAATCGTTGTATGTTTTTTACCCCAACTATAAGCAATACCTAATAACAAGCCATACCCCAAAGAGGTGCATGCAATTATCCATTCCGAACGCAGATGCGTTTCTACCCAATCTTTCCCCACTAAACCTGCTATACCGGCGGGGATTGTCGCTAACAGGACGACCCACATTAAATAAGCGTTGGGGTGAGCTTTAGGCTCTGACCAGTGTCGCAGCCAAGTGAATAACATGTTACTCACGTCTTGGCGAAAATACGTTAGCACCGCGAATAACGTGCCTGTGTGCAACGCTAGGTCAAATTCCAAACCTTGATCAGGCCAACCTAAAAAACTGGGAACCAAAATTAAATGCGCTGAACTCGAGATTGGTAATAATTCGGTAAAGCCTTGGACTAAGGCCAATACAATTACATGCCACATATTCATAAGGGCGATCATTCTGCTCGCAATAAGGAGCGGCGATCATGGCGAGATTTATTGATATCGTCAAATGAGCATTAAGTGACGACGCGGATTTTTTCAAGTACGCTTCTCACATCATGATTCAACGTCATTCTCGATATGAATAACTCTTCGCGATCTTGTGCACTTGTTACGGGTGGTGCGCGCCGTATCGGCGCTGAAATTGCGCGCCATTTACATCAAGCCGGCCTCAATATCCTGCTGCATTACAATCGTTCATATAATGATGCCATCGCCCTGCAAACGGAACTCAACCAACAACGCGCTGATTCCGTACATTTATTACAAGCGGATCTGCTAGACACTACCCAACTGCCTCGCTTAGCAGAACAAGCAGCGGCAGCATGGGGGCGTTTGGATGTATTGGTTAACAATGCTTCGACTTTTTATCCGACGTTAGTAGGCGACATTACGGAAGCCGATTGGGTGGATTTAATGGGCTCCAATCTAAAAGCGCCTTTATTCTTATCTCAAGCCGCCACTCCATTTTTGCAGCGTCAACAAGGTTGCATCATCAATATTATTGATATCCATTGGGATCGGCCTATGCGTAAGCATGTCGTCTATAACGCTGCCAAAGCCGGTTTGGCTAACCTGACAAAATCGCTTGCGCGTGAGTTAGCGCCTGCGATTCGCGTTAATGGTGTTTCGCCCGGCGCTATTATTTGGCCAGAAAACGATATGCTGCCCGAGACCCAACATTCGATTGTTGAGCGGGTTGCCTTAGAACGTTCAGGTGAGCCTGCTGATATTGCTAAAACGGTGAAGTTTTTGGCGGTAGATGCGCCCTACATTACCGGACAAATTATTGCGGTGGATGGCGGCCGCAGTCTATATATGTAGCATCATTTAGCCCTGCACTTGGCGGCGCACAATTTCCACGCCTACATTTCGTGCACCACGCACGGCACCTGGTTTACACAAACGCACTTTTACCGCCTGTATCGGAAACTCTTCCAGCAAACGCGTCGCAATTGCCTCAGCCAAACTTTCGATTAATTCAAAGCGCGCGGCTCGCGTCAACGCCACCACGCGTGCGGTCACCACATCATAATCAACGGTGGCTTCTACATGATTCGCCGCAGCAGCAGCGCGTAAATCGGTTTCTAACTCCAGATCCACACTGATTAATTGAGGTGCTTCCCGCTCCCAGTCATAAACCCCAATCAGGGTCTCTAGCTGCAGAGCTTCAATAAATACTTTATCCATATATGTTTTTCCAGCTCAGGCGCAAGCGTTCAGGGAGACGCACCATACCGCAAGCTATCGTTTCCTGCTAGATCGCCGACACCTAACAGCAAAACATGACTAAACCCTTTCCTTTTGCACGGAATTTGGCTTGTTCATATGAGTAATTTTCGCTATTATTCGCGCCCTTGCGCTATTTGGCGCCCCGTTTTTAATACCACGAGTAAAACTCATGTCCAGAGTCTGTCAAGTTACCGGCAAAAAGCCGCAAACAGGCAACAATGTTTCTCACGCTAACAATAGAACCAAGCGTCGTTTTTTGCCTAATTTACACACTCATCGTTTTTGGGTAGAAACAGAAAACCGTTGGGTTTCATTGCGTGTCTCTGCGAATGCAATGCGCATCATCGATAAAAATGGCATTGATACCGTGCTGGCCGATTTACGCGCCCGCGGCGAAAAAGTTTAAGAGGACTGAATCATGGCGAAGAAAGGTGCAAGCGATAAAATTAAACTAGTGTCTACTGCCGGCACAGGTCATTACTACACGACTACCAAGAACAAGCGTAATACGCCGGATAAATTTGAGTTTAGCAAATACGATCCCGTCGTACGCAAACATGTTATCTACAAAGAAGCTAAAATTAAGTAAATAAAAAAACCGCCTCAAGGCGGTTTTTTTATGGCTGCTTTTCCTAAATCCTATTTTCCTATGAACTCCGCGAAATATCCCGCAATGCCAAATCCTTCAACGTCATCTTGCCAACTGTCTTGGTAATATTTTTTTCTATAGATAACAACAATTGTCCCACCGCATCATGAACCGGCAGTTCCTGATCTTGATTCGTTTTACGAATCGCATGTAATGCTTCAGCAACTGTTACTGTATCCAAAGGTTTCCCAGGCAAATAACCTCTTTCATCCGCACTTAAACGCAATAAACCAGTTTGTTGTAATAAGTTCGACATGTATTCAGCTTGCGGGCCTGACAATTCCAAGTCTTTCACTAAATATTGCAGTTTCACTGCATCATGCTGCTGATAAAAATATTGCCCCACACGCTGCATAATTGCCAAAGCCAGATATTCAACCTGCATCAAACTCAAGGTCGGTTTTTGTTGACGACTCAACGTATATTCGGGATGTTGTATGTAATAGGCAATAGAAGCGCCCGTTAATAAAATCCACCAATTAAGATAAATCCACATTACAAATAACACTAAAATAGCAAAACCAGAATAAATCGCCGTGTACTGCGCTGAACTTACTACAAAAGCAGCGAAAGCCCAACTGGCACTTTGCCAGACGATACCCGCGATAATCCCACCTGTAAGTGCTGCTCGTAATTTCACTTTTGTATTGGGAATGAACACATACGAAAAAGTAATCGCGGCAATCGCTAAAACATACGGAAGTAATTGTGCGATAAATCCGTATAAATAACCAAACGGTTGGACGCTCAAAATGTGTTGCATTACATCACTATTTAGCACGGTTGCGCTAATACCTAATGAACTAAACAGCAGCACAGGGCCAATAATTAACATACTGAAATAATCACTAAAGCGGCGTAACCATGAACGCTCGCGCTGAATTTGCCAAATATGATTAAAAGCACTTTCTAATTTTTGCACCAACAAAATCGCCGTAAGAAATAACATGGCAAAACCAACCGAACCTAGCAAACCTACTTTTAAATTATTCACAAAAGCGATTAAACGACCGCTAATATCAGCGCCGGTCACCCCAAACGCTGGCTCTAACCAATGCAATAAAATAGGTTCAATTTCGTTATAGGCCCCAAAAGCTTTTAATACTGAAAAACTCACCGCCAACAATGGTACCAACGCTAACAGTGTAGTAAACGCCAGACTGGTTGCACGCAAATTAATTTCACCATTTTGGACATCCCGAAAAATGGCATAAAAAATACGCACGGTTTTTTGCAGCAAACGTTGTGTGTTTGACGTTAAGGAAGATTCTTTGCGCCGCACAAAACGAGCAAATTGGTGATAAGAAGAAAAATTCATGCAAACTCCACGGTAAATATAACTACTAGGTAATCTGCTTTACTTAGAACATGAATGCAAATAAAAAAACCCCGGCTTTGAACCGGGGTTTTAGGTTTGAATCCTGGCGGTGACCTACTCTCGCATGGGGAGACCCCACACTACCATCGGCGCTGAACAGTTTCACTTCTGAGTTCGGAATGGGATCAGGTGGTTCCCGTTCGCTATGGCCGCCAGGAAAGCTGGTTGATTGAAGAAAACGCTTATGCGTGTTAATCAATCGAATTCGGAAGCTGCTAGGCTTATTGTTGGCATTGAATTACCCAACTATTTGGGTGTTATATGATCAAGCCTCACGAGCAATTAGTACTGGTTAGCTACATGCATTACTGCACTTCCACACCCAGCCTATCAACGTAGTAGTCTTCTACGGCTCTTTAGGGGCCTCAAGGGCCCAGTGAGATCTAATCTTGGGGTGGGCTTCCCGCTTAGATGCTTTCAGCGGTTATCCCGACCGCACGTAGCTACCCGGCAGTGCCACTGGCGTGACAACCGGAACACCAGAGGTGCGTCCATCCCGGTCCTCTCGTACTAAGGACAGATCCCCTCAAATCTCAAACGCCCACGGTAGATAGGGACCGAACTGTCTCACGACGTTCTAAACCCAGCTCGCGTACCACTTTAAATGGCGAACAGCCATACCCTTGGGACCTGCTTCAGCCCCAGGATGTGATGAGCCGACATCGAGGTGCCAAACACTGCCGTCGATATGGACTCTTGGGCAGTATCAGCCTGTTATCCCCGGAGTACCTTTTATCCGTTGAGCGATGGCCCTTCCATACAGAACCACCGGATCACTAAGACCTACTTTCGTACCTGCTCGACGTGTCTGTCTCGCAGTCAAGCACCCTTATGCCTTTACACACAATGCGCGATTTCCGACCGCGCTGAGGGTACCTTCGCGCTCCTCCGTTACTCTTTGGGAGGAGACCGCCCCAGTCAAACTACCCACCATGCACTGTCCCTAACCCGGATTACGGGTCGAGGTTAGAACTCCGAACAAACCAGGGTGGTATTTCAAGGTTGGCTCCACGATAACTAGCGTTACCGCTTCAAAGCCTCCCACCTATCCTACACAAGTTTATTCAAAGTTCAGTGCAAAGCTATAGTAAAGGTTCACGGGGTCTTTCCGTCTAGCCGCGGGTACACTGCATCTTCACAGCGATTTCAATTTCACTGAGTCTCGGCTGGAGACAGTGTGGCCATCGTTACGCCATTCGTGCAGGTCGGAACTTACCCGACAAGGAATTTCGCTACCTTAGGACCGTTATAGTTACGGCCGCCGTTCACCGGGGCTTCGATCAAGAGCTTCGCTTGCGCTAACCCCATCAATTAACCTTCCGGCACCGGGCAGGCGTCACACCCTATACGTCCGCTTACGCGTTTGCAGAGTGCTGTGTTTTTAATAAACAGTCGCAGCCACCTGATCACTGCAACCCTCATCCGCTCCAGTCGCAAGGACCTTCACATACCGAGGGCGTACCTTCTCCCGAAGTTACGGTACTATTTTGCCTAGTTCCTTCAGCCGAGTTCTCTCAAGCGCCTTAGGATTCTCTCCTCACCCACCTGTGTCGGTTTGGGGTACGGGCCCTTATAACCTGAAGCTTAGAGGCTTTTCTTGGAAGCGGGGCATCAACTACTTCGCCCAATAAAGGGCTCCCCATCACACCTCAGTAATAGCTCTCCGGATTTACCTAAAGAGCCTACCTACATGCTTGGACCGGGACATCCGTCGCCCGGATAGTTTAGCCTTCTCCGTCACCCCATCGCAGTTATAAGAGGTACAGGAATATTAACCTGTTTGCCATCGACTACGCCTTTCGGCCTCGCCTTAGGACCCGACTAACCCTGCGCCGATTAACGTTGCGCAGGAAACCTTGGGTTTTCGGCGAGCGGGTCTTTCACCCGCTTTATCGTTACTCATGTCAGCATTCGCACTTCTGATACCTCCAGCACACCTTACGATGCACCTTCGCAGGCTTACAGAACGCTCCCCTACCACTTACGCTTACGCGTAAATCCGCAGCTTCGGTACACAGCTTGAGCCCCGTTAAATCTTCCGCGCAGGCCGACTCGACTAGTGAGCTATTACGCTTTCTTTAAAGGATGGCTGCTTCTAAGCCAACCTCCTAGCTGTCTATGCCTTCCCACATCGTTTCCCACTGAGCTGTGATTTGGGGACCTTAGCTGGCGGTCTGGGTTGTTTCCCTCTTCACGACGGATGTTAGCACCCGCCGTGTGTCTCCCGTGCTTGCACTTCTTGGTATTCGGAGTTTGCAATGGGTTGGTAAGTCGGGATGACCCCCTAGCCATAACAGTGCTCTACCCCCAAGAGTGATACACGAGGCGCTACCTAAATAGCTTTCGGGGAGAACCAGCTATCTCCGAACTTGTTTAGCCTTTCACTCCTACCCACAATTCATCCGAATCTTTTTCAACAGATCCCGGTTCGGGCCTCCAGTGGGAATTACCCCACCTTCACCCTGACCATGGGTAGATCGTCCGGTTTCGGGTCTACTCCCAGCGACTAATCGCCCTATTAAGACTCGGTTTCCCTACGGCTCCCCTAAATGGTTAACCTTGCCACTGAAAGTAAGTCGCTGACCCATTATACAAAAGGTACGCAGTCACCCCCTAAAGGGCTCCCACTGCTTGTACGCATACGGTTTCAGGTTCTATTTCACTCCCCTAACCGGGGTTCTTTTCGCCTTTCCCTCACGGTACTAGTTCACTATCGGTCGGTAGAGAGTATTTAGCCTTGGAGGATGGTCCCCCCATATTCAGACAGGATAACACGTGTCCCGCCCTACTCGTTTTCACCTCTTTTAGGTTTTCACATACAGGGCTATCACCTGCTATGGCCGGACTTTCCAGACCGTTCTGTTAACCACAAAAAGACTTAAGGGCTAGTCCCCGTTCGCTCGCCACTACTAAGGGAATCTCGGTTGATTTCTTTTCCTCCGG
>JACDDA010000009.1:0-12500 GCA_013817245.1 Gammaproteobacteria bacterium | reverse complement strand
GATGAGCGCTAATGCTGCTTCTGGACTGCAATTTGATTGCATCAATACACCTATTCTCTCTAAACTGACGTCCTTAAATAGTATGGGCGCCATTGACCCGCTGACAGCGGATTGTTATGGTAGCCAAATATAATGCTAATTCATGGACTTACGGCACTTTTATGAGACTCGACTACAAACATCTCGCACAAACGGTGCGTACTGCACGGCCAGTCGCTTCCAAGCGTCAAGCGCCTTATGCCCTAATCTTCGGCATTACTGGTCTATTTGGGGCGCTGATTGTAACAGTAGTCCTACTGAGCTCGCAGCGTTCTAACGATACTAATAGTAAGAGCAGCCCCATCATTCGCAATACCGCTAACATCCAGCCCACTATTAATAATAAAGCCAAACTATTAGCCAATACGGAAAATGCCTTCGAATACTATCAGTTGGCATTGCCTGCGCTACAAGCCACTACCAACAGCAACGATAGCACCGCAAGTAATAACAGCTGGCAGTCCTTTGTTATAAAGAGTGGCCACAGCTTAGCCGTTGTCGGCAGCCACGCCGGCGTTAAAAGCTCAGACATTCACGCATTAATGCAATTAGGCGATATCGTCGCACCTCTTTCTAGCTTATATCCTGGCGAAGAAATTCGTCTGCGGGTCGCCGATGGTAATTTGACTGCTTTAGAATATGACATCGACCTATCAAAGCGCTTAAGCATTACTCGTAATAACCCAAGCACTAACGATGCGCCCAGCTTTGACGCGCAAATTATTCAACGCCCATTAGAAATTCGTAATGCCTATGCCTCAGGTGTTATTGAACAATCTTTATTTTTAGCCGGCCGCTCTGCTGGTTTAAGTGATCGCTTAACCATGGAATTGGCCAATGTTTTTGGCTGGGATATCGACTTCAGCCAAGAAGTCCGCGAAGGCGATCATTTCACCGTGGTCTATGAACAACAATTCCGCGCTGGCGAACGCATCAACGATGGCAATATTATTGCCGCCGAATTCGTCAATCGCGGCGTAACCTATCAAGCATTACGCTTTACTGCACCTGATGGTCACACTGACTATTACACTGCTGATGGCAAAAGCGTTCGTAAAGCTTTTTTACGCAATCCCATCGACCTCGCTTACGCACGGATTTCATCACGCTTCAGTCTGGGTCGCATGCATCCTATTTTGCATAAGATGCGCGCTCATCACGGCGTAGACTATGCCGCAAGCACTGGCACGCCGATCAAAGCCACCGGTGATGGCAAAATTATTTTTCATGGTGTTAAAGGTGGTTACGGCAATGTTTTGGTCGTACAACATGGCCAACAATTCAATACTTTATACGCACACTTGTCTAAATTCGCTCGCGATACCAAAGTAGGCGCTCGCATTCGTCAAGGTCAAACCATTGGATACGTTGGCAAAACCGGCTTAGCTACAGGCCCGCACTTACATTTTGAATTCCGCGTGAATGGCGTCCATCGCGATCCCCTCACGTTCAAACATGCAGGCGGCCAAGCCGTTGCAGAACAATATCGTTCACAATTCACTCAAACTGCCACAGAATTACTCGCCCAGCTCAATACCGTTCGCAGCACTTCTGTCGCATCAAAATAAACCCATGACAGCTGCCTCCACAGGCACCTTATATATAGGACTCATGTCTGGCACTAGCCTCGATGGTATTGACGCGGCATTAGTTGAATTCACCGATAACATTCCGCGTTGCATCGCAAGTCATTACCAAGCCTACGATGCGGATTTAAAACAACGCATTCATGCACTGCAAAGGGCGCCAGAAAAAACCTCTAACAGCGACGTGCTGCACCAACTTTGGCAACTCGACATCGAACTTGCCGAACATTACGCCACCGCTGTGCATGCGCTACTTCAACAAACGAAATTCACAGCGAAAAACATTTGCGCCATCGGCAATCACGGCCAAACATTACGGCACTATCCGCCAAACACGCAACGTTCCGGTCCTTATTACAGTATTCAAATCGGTGATCCCAATCTCCTAGCGGAACGCACGGGCATTACCGTGGTGAGTGATTTTCGTCGTCGTGATATCGCGGCAGGCGGTCAAGGCGCGCCACTGGCGCCGGCATTTCATCAAGCTGTATTTACTCATCCAGAAAAAAATCGCGTTATTCTTAATATTGGCGGTATTGCAAACATCACGCACCTGGCTGCCAAAGCCAATAAAACAGTCATCGGTTTTGATACTGGCCCCGGCAACACCTTGCTCGATACTGCCTGCCAAAAATATTGGCAAACGGCTTACGATAAAAATGGCGAGCATGCGCAGCAAGGAAAAATTATTCCTGCCTTGTTAAATAAATTACTCAACGATAATTATTTTCAGCAAGCCGCACCTAAAAGCACCGGCTTTGAATATTTTGATTGGCGTTGGATAGTGCAGCACTATCCAGCACTCAACAATCATGCGCCGCACGACATCATCGCCACACTCACTGAATTAAGTGCGCGCACAATTGCCGATAGCATTTTAAAATTAGACACAACAACAGATGAATTATTACTTTGTGGCGGCGGCACACATAACGCTTATTTACGTGCGCGCTTACAACACTACTTACCTAACGTCGCTTTTCATACGACTGCGATTAATAATATTGATCCTGACTTTGTCGAAGCCGCAGCTTTTGCGTGGCTGGCTTATCGCACTATCAATAACTTCTCTGGCAATTTACCCGCCGTTACGGGCGCAACCGGCGAACGTATCCTTGGAGGAATTTATTGGGGCAGCAGTTCTATCAAATAACCATTCGCACCATTAAGTTTTAATTTTGTAACCCGTTTTAAACATCCACCAAACCGTTATTAAACACAGCGCTAGAAATAACAAAATCATAATTACACTGCCTAATACGCTGACATCAGCAATGCCGTAAAAACTCCAGCGAAATACATTTATCAAATAAACCACTGGATTAAACAAAGTTACCGTTTGCCAAAAAGGCGGCAACATATTAATAGAATAAAAACTACCACCTAAAAAAGTAAGTGGCGTTACGATCATTAACGGAATAACTTGTAACTTTTCCCAGCCATCAGCCCAGACGCCAACAATAAAACCAAATAAACTAAACGTCACGGCAGTTAATATCAAAAAACCAATCATCCAAAAAGGATGGATAATTTCAAATGCAACAAAACATCGAGCCGTGACTAAAATGAGCAATCCCAAAATAATGGACTTAGTAGCGGCCGCGCCCACATAACCAATAACAATTTCCATAGCAGAAATGGGTGCAGATAATACTTCATAAATAGTGCCTGAATATTTGGGCATATAAATCCCAAACGAAGCATTGGAAATACTTTCTGTCATCAAGGTCAGCATAATCAAACCCGGCACAATAAACGCACCGTAGCTTACGCCATCAATTTCCACCATTCGTGAACCAATCGCCGCACCAAATACTACGAAATACAAAGACGTAGAAATAACCGGCGAAGCAATACTCTGCATTAAAGTTCGCCACGTCCGTGCTAATTCAAAATAATAAATTGCGCGAATCGCATACATATTCATCGCTGCGCCCTCACTAAACTAACAAAAATTTCTTCTAGCGAACTTTGGCTAGATTGCAAATCCTGGAAATCAATTCCGTGCTTATTCAATTGCCGCAATAATTCCGCAATCCCCGTCTGCTCACTTTGAGTATCAAAGGTATAAATTAACTCATTGCCATCTGCTGACAATGCCAAAGGATAAGGCGCTAACTCAGCGGGAATGCTCGACAATGGATTCTGCAACTGCAAGCGCAATTGTTTTTTTCCTAATTTATGCATCAACACGTCTTTATTTTCGATCAGAATAATTTCACCATTACTAATCACGCCAATACGATCCGCCATTTCTTCGGCTTCTTTAATGTAATGCGTCGTTAAGATAATTGTCACGCCGCTGTCACGCAACGCACGCACCATGCCCCACATATCACGTCGCAATTCCACGTCGACACCGGCGGTAGGTTCATCTAAAAATAAAATCTGCGGTTCATGTGATAATGCTTTAGCAATCATCACGCGACGTTTCATGCCGCCAGACAACGTCATAATTTTATTATGGCGTTTATCCCACAACGACAAATCGCGGAGAATTTTTTCTATATAAATCGGATTAGGCGCTTTACCAAATAAGCCACGACTAAAATTGACGGTGGCCCATACCGTTTCAAATGCATCAGTGGTTAATTCTTGCGGCACTAAACCAATTTTTTCTCGCGCCGCTCGATAGTCTTTGACAATGTCATACCCATCCGCAAACACAGCGCCTTCGCTAGGATTCACAATGCCGCATATCACACTAATTAATGTGGTTTTACCGGCACCATTCGGTCCCAACAAAGCAAAAATTTCACCACGGCGAATTTCAAGATTAATGCCTTTTAATGCATGAAATCCTGAAGCATAAACTTTTGAAAGATTAATGACAGAAATGATCGACGACACAAAAACTCCGGCACAAACGTAGAAGCCAAGTATATTCGAGCCACCCTACAACCACTAGCGCCTTATCTATAAAAATTTACTTGAACACATAAATAAAGCCCGTGCATTATTTTAAAAATAAGATTAACTTAACCGCCTATTCAAGCCATTCGCTTTCGGAGTAAGTTCATGTTAAAAATCTATGGTTTCCCCACTTTTAATTTAAACAAAGTATTATTTACTGCTGAAGAAATAGGTTTAGAGTATGAATACGTTGCTTTAGATCCTACAAAAAACGAACACAAAACCCTAGAACATATACAACGTCAGCCCTTAGGAAAAATTCCGGCTATCGAACATAACGATAAAGCCATATTTGAAAGCGCAGCTATTTGCCGCTACTTAGCCAATGTGGGCGGCAAACTTTATAATGGAGACGCAATGCAGCGCGCTGCTGTTGATCAATGGATGGATTTAATCGCACACCATGCTGGCCGCTGGTTAGGCGTATTATTTTTCGAGGAATACATCAAAACTAAACTTATGAATATGCCGGCAAATGAAGCCGCCATTAAAGAAGCTAAAGGTTTTTTAGACCAACAACTTCCTGCGATTGACAAACATTTACAACACAACGAATTCTTCGCGGGCGATACCATTACCATTGCTGACACTTTTGGCTTGGCGTATTTCCATACGCACGAGGTCACAAGTATCGATTTTTCTAGCTATCCGAATATCACACGTTGGTACAGCCAAATGAAACAACGTCCCTCGTTTACAAAAGCGCTACGCCATTTTCAAAATAATTAATTAATATAAAGAGATCATAAAGAAATGCAGGTTATTGCCGTTTAGGCACAACCAAATTGGCAATCATGTCTTGGACGATGACCTTATCTTGATTCAAGGTAGTAATTTGTACTTTTATCAAACCCAACTCTGGTTTAGAACGGGAATCTCGCAATTCTAATACTTGTATAGAGGCATGTAATTCATCGCCGGGGCGCACAGCGAGCGGCCACTTAACTTGTTCAACACCGGCACCGATTGCGCCGCCCGCAATCGGCAATGCATCTACGATCATTCGCATAGTCATCGCCGCGGTATGCCAGCCACTGGCCACCAGACCTTTAAAAAAACTATTTTTCGCAACTTCTTCATCAAGATGAAAAGGCTGTGGATCATATTGTTGAGCAAAATTTTTAATCATCTCTGCGTCAACTACACGCGGGGGAGAACTGTAAATTTGCCCAATCACAAAATCATCAAAAAATAATAAACTAGAATTCGACATTCAATAACCTGCCATTAAAATAAAAATAGTACTGATGAAAATTACGCATCATTTTCTTGTGATACGGTAACGCCTGGCATGCCGTCATCTTCTAAGATTACGCTAACATCAATTGGGCGACAGCATACTGAACAATCTTCTACATAACGCTGTTCTTCTACAGAACAATCAATAAAAAGATCAATCGTTTCACCGCAATAAGGGCAATCAATATTCACAACCTCGACCCCACTCATGATGAAAACATCTTTTCAACACGCGCATGTGGCATCAGCCAAATAATCGCTGCCAATACATAGAGAGCACCCGCTATCGAAACGCTGACAAATGCCAAAGGAATCGCAACAACATACAGGATCATTGATAACTTACCTTTTATCTCAAACCCGCGGGCTTTGGCTAAAGAGGAATCGCGACCATGATGCGCCACCAATGCATATGCAAGTAAGAAATACGCAATGTCCGCCAATAATAGAACGAGGCCATATAAAGCGACGGGTAAAGCAGCAAAATCATTCTGGCTCATCCATGCCGTTGTAAAAGGCACTAACGATAGCCAAAATAACAAATGCAGATTTGCCCATATAACCTGATCATTGACCTGCTTCGCAGCGTGAAACAGATGATGATGATTGCTCCAATAGATGCCGATAAAAACGAAACTGAGCAAATAACTTAGAAATATAGGAACAAGAGGTTGCAATGCAGGGCCACTGGTTCCTTGGGGTATGTTTAATTTTAGCACCATGATCGTGATAATAATCGCGATAACGCCATCACTGAACGTTTCGAGCCGGGCTTTATGCATAATTCCATCCTCCGAAAATCTAAAGCAATAGTAACAAATCTCTTACACCAATATAATAAATAGCCTAGTCTACCGCTCTAATTACTTTACCCACTAAATACCCGCTCTCAAGATGACTGGATAAAAGATAAAAGCCAGAATTAAACAAATGCGCTAATATTCTTACTTCGCAGCAGCCAATCCTGAGTTTATCTTCCATGAAACCCTACTTCCCTCACCTCGTACTCTTCGTTATTGCATTTATTCTAAACAATTTAGCATTTGCCGCAGATGAGAAGCCGCGCCTGTTTAAACCGAGTACGATTAGACTAGTAACATTAAATGATAAAAAAACTCATTCCTCTTTATCATTTTTATCGCGCAATCAAGGTACCGAACTTCAACCAGGCACGAACACACTAGAACTTTATTACGAACAACTGTTACAGCTGAGCGCAGATGACCATGAAGTCGTAAAATCAGCGCCTATAAAAATTACTTTTGATGCCGCACTCTCTAATCAATACACAATCTCGCATAAAGAAATCACTAAATTAAAAGATGCAAAAAATTTTGCTAATTCGCCTGAATTCATTATTAAAAATCAAGATGGTATTATCATTGCGTTTAGCAACACAATCGCATCCGTAGCGCCCACCAAACTATTCAAAACCGATGACACCGATTTAAAGAAGTTACAAAGTGATTGGAAAAACACAGATAACGAAACACGCACAAGATTTATAGAGTGGGTTAATTCTGAAAAGAACGCGAATTTAAATAAATAAACTTCATAAAGCCTCGCTACAAACCTGTAACGAGGCGCTTCTTAATACTTAATTTAAGAAAACCTACTCTTTTGTTTCTTCATCGGCATCATCGCTGACGAGAATCATAATATCACTTGCCAAATACGCACTTAAACTACGAAGGTAATTCCCCTCCATCTCCGAATTATCTTTCCCAGCAATAGTTTTAAACCCAGCGTAATGAACAAACACTTTATTGCTTAATTTATCGCCAGCATTAGAGAATTTAGCAACTATTTTTTCAACTTGTAAAATAGTGCCCGTGTAGCGATAATTAACAGAAAATAAGTTATTGCCCGACAAAATGCGTGCATATTGATAATCAATATTAATTTGATAGTCCGCTTCAGCCGCAGAATCCACTAATGAAATCCGACTGCCCAGCGTTTCTTTCAACATGCCTGCAAATTCTTTTGCTAATTCCGATGCACTGCGAAATACAGCATGCTCACCTTCTAGTGAAAGTTTAAAATTTAACCAATACTTCTTATCCGCTCCATACGCGACCTCTACCACATTTTCATATTTTGCAGGCGTTAAGGGATCAGGCAGATCGGCTACTCCCGCAGTTTTTGATTTTTCTATGGTAGCGATAGCCTTCTCCACATATTTGCTAATCGCAGCGGCGCTGGGCTCTTTAGATATCTCCCGCAAAACAGCAATATACTTTTCATTTGCGCTGGCGCCTAAAACTCTAGAATAGTGCGCGGCTAATTTAATATTTTCTTTGTCTAAATTAGGCTCTGCGCTTAATTTCTTTAATTCAACAGAAACGGTATCGGTTAAGTATTCGTTCTTTTTAAATTCTTTCTGAAGCGCTCTTTTGGTGCCGCGAATTTTCAAATCATAATCATTAGACAAAATCATATTGGCCACACTCACCACAGCAGCAGACTGGTCTTTAACCCCTGATGAAGTGCTATTAATTATTTTATTTTCATTTTTATTAAGCTCAAAACGAGACAAAGCCTTTGTAGCGGATGCCTTTATCTTCTTATGCCCACTTTCCGCCGCCACTTTATTTAGCGTCGGCAAATACTTGTCATTGCCAGAAGACCCCAAAGCAATAGCCGACCAAATCATTTCATTGACGTGCACGTTATCTTTCATTAACTCAGCATCTTTATAGCCGGCCAATAATTTAGCCTCGATCACGTCAAATAATTTTTCATCTACCATACCAGCATGACTAATGTTTTTAAGTACTGCTATTTTACCTTTGGCGTATTGCTGCTCTAGCCCTGCGAGATAAGCCGTTGTTTCTTCAGAGCGATTAAGGACCCCATCAGCCATTGCACCAAATGCCAACAACATTAAAACCACAGATACTGATATTTTTTTAATAAAAATTTTCATAATTTGTCCTTTGTATTATTAATTCCAATGCAATCCAATATTGAAACTCTTTACAAGTCCAGACTTTTATCTAATTACCCTAGCTGCTAACATAGTACATACGTCTACTGATAAATTTAAATTTTAAACTAATAGGCAGGTTATTTTATGCATAAGATTCTTATCGCTGTTTTGCTGTGTTTCTCTGTTCAAGCATGCGGACCATTAAACCTTCGAAAAAACTACTATCAGTACGACGAAATTGTTGTGCCAGGTAAAACCAAAATATTGAATCTTTCCGACACAGAGAATTCAACTGAGCGCAGCGAGATATATTTAGATTCAGACGCAAGCGGAAGTCATCATCGATTCTGGCTCGCCACCTATGTGGATGGCGTACCGGTGCCCAAATATTTACAAAAAGTAAAAAATGATCTTAATTCAAAAAACCAAGGCGCTCAAGCCATTGCACTAACGCCAGGGAAACATACTATACAACTGTGCTGGATCTCTGTCAGCAGGCTGGGCGGCGGCGAGACTTGCGGACAAACAATAAAAGATGTCGACTATCAAAAAGGCAAGGTGTACTGGCTAAAAAGCGCTTACGATGCAGAGAAGCGCGCTACTTTATTGTGGCTTGAAGACCCAAAAACCGGCCAACTTTATTACGGCCAAAAACCCAGTCAATTTTAATAACACTTAAAGTCGCCAGGCACTTACCCTGCCTGGCGATTATCTCTCTATTTATTTGTATTTTTCATTAGCAATATAAATAGATTCGTCATTTACAAAGTTTTCACAAGGTAAATTCGCTGGCACTTTTTTTACTATCTCATTAGGCGCATTCAAATTTACGAGATTAATAGCACATTGATTATTATCTACAACCGCCGTTGCTTTATAGCGTCCTCCACTCTTAAATTCAGCGATATAAGTAGGTCGACAATATTGATATCCAGAGCCTAGATAGTTATCAATTCTGAATTTAAACCCCAACAATACAGGCGCGCCTGCATTTATTTGAATCGTTTCAGATTTTTGAGCAATAGATAGGGTCTCGAAATCAATTCCACCATCACCAATCGTCCCCTCATGCAATGGCAACCACTGCCTTTGATGGCAGACGTTAGCGGATATTTTTTCAACTTCACCCGTGATTTCCAACGTCGCACGAGCCTGCCCTGTCTCTAAAAAATACACAGGCGCCTTGGAGGTGGAACAGCCCATTAAAATCAACGGCAATATTAATATGAAAATGCGCATAAAAAACCTATAAAAAAATGGGAGCAACAAGAAACTATCTCATTACTCCCCTTCTTACACAACAAAAGATTAAAACTTAACAGCGACGCTAACTAGATCAACGTCTTCTTCGTATTCAAAAGTGCTGCTTAAATCAACATTCGTACTATATCGCTCATAGCTCAACGTAAACATTTTCAGCTGCATACCCACTCCGAAGAAAGGCTCAGCAGTTGTTTCGTCTTTTTCAAAACTATACGAAGAATCGAACGACCCATTTGTGTAAGAACTTTCTTTTTCTTCAAAAGAAAAATGTCTTACATACAAACCCAACTTTCCGAAAAATCCGAAACTATCAGTGATGGGCAATTTGCCTACAGAAGTAATATAAATACCTTGGACTTCGGTTTTTAATTCATAAGTGTCTGTAAAAATGAAGTAGGTTTCAGTGCTCGAAAACTCTCTTTCACTTAAAGGCAAATAACCAAATTCCATGCCCACATACCGATTGAAGTCAATGCCACCAAACAATTTAAATGTCGAATCTGTTTCATCCAAAGAATATTGATACGAAGCTGTAACAGGAACATCGATACGGTATGGTCTTGGAAGATTTGCATCAACATCTACAGATCCATAACCCGCACCAAAATAAAAATCCGGTTTGGCCTGCACGGAGCCCGCCCCCATTAACATGACTAAAGCCAACCATTTACAACTTACTTTTACATTACTCATTTTTTTCTCCATTTATTAACATAAAATTACAACAACCAAATATTTTACTTTTTCTATTCCATCTTATAAACCATGCATCAAAAGATAGAATATTTTTAATTTATCTAAAATCATTGACTCTAACTTTCTTTCTATGGCGTCCTAATAATACCAATCCTAATGCCAGAATAAAGAAATCAAAACTTCCACCGCCACTATCACCCGAGTTACTTGGAGGCACTTCAAAGCTTGAGGTGATTGTTGCGTTTGCAGAGGTATCACTAGATGCATAACCTATATCATTAATAATACTTGCGTTAACTGGAGAGTCTGGATTCCCACCAACAACAGCCGCAAAACTCGCTCTATAGGTGTAACTTTGGCCACCAGCGAGCGCGGGGATATTTGTCGTAAAAGATTCACTGCGAATAGAACCGAACAATGCAAAGCCCATAGGTATTGTGATTTTTAAACGCGAACCCTTCAATGCGATGCTACTATTATTGGTGATAACAATATCAATATCAGCATTGCTTAATACACCTACGGTAGGAGACCATCTTGAGTTTGCGTTTATAACATTCATGGAAATACCCACATCAACGGGCATAAGCTCTATAGCGCCTATATCACAAACAGCGGACGCAGCTGTGATTTTTTGAGGTCTTGGTCTGCCTAACAAATCATCGGTAATGAGGTTACCGCTTGCATCTTTACATCCATTGACCATATCTCCCGCATCAACACTCGTACTATGTTTGTGAGGAACGACAAAAATGCGATTACCATTCACATTCCAGTCTGTTAAATGTGGATAGCCGTTTGTAGAAGTAGTCGAGAACCCCCCCGAAAACGAACAACCAGTGTTGCCATTGATAATGCTATATATAAAAGATGACCAAACTCCGCCACAATTAGAACTTGTTTTTGTAAAAGGCGACAAAACAGTCACTTTTTCATTTCCCGAAACAATTGTATGCTGAATATTTAAAGTTGTGCCCGCATTAAAAATTGCACCGTTAGCTGTTGCAAGGTTGTTTTGATTGCCAAGGAGATTATCAACAACGGTTGTATTATGTATGGAAGCTGTTGTTGCTGCCGAGTATATCGCGCTGCCTTCACTAAGCGCGGTATTTTCTGCAAAAACGCTATTAACAATTTCAGCCGTGGAGTTACTTGCAAATGCTCCACCATCACCACCGGCAACATTACTAACGAAGCGAGAGCGTTTGATAGTTACAACACCCGTCCCCATTTTACAAATAGCACCACCGTGGCCAGCATTAGCGGTATTCCCGGAAAAAGAACTATCTTCAACACTCAGGTCCGCATTTTCAACATACACCGCCGCACCATTGCCTTGCACATAATTATTATCAAAACTTGAGTTACGAATAACGACTTTTGCTCCATTAGAATAAACCGCCGCACCATGGCGGACAGTGCTTAATTCACCCATATTTGCAATCGTCACACCATCAAGCAATAAATTACCACTGCCCGCCATTACAATAGCGCGCCCATCATTTTGACTAGTGGCAGTTACAGCAGTTTTGATTTCTACATTATTGATAGTTACATTTACTGTGGTCGCCACATTAAAAACATCCATGTCCATTGCTTGATTCACTATTAACGCAGTTCGTGAATTATCAATATGGATACCACTTACAATAAGATCAGCAGTTATCTGCGGCATTGATGTATCAACATTGGCAGAATTTACCGAGAACACAATGGTATCTGTCCCGCTACCGGACACGCAGCCGTTATAACTTGTGTTCGTATTAGCCGCTTTGATCGCTTCACGCAAAGTACAAAATGCATCATTTGTTTCATTATCTAACGAAGAATTAACC
>JACDDA010000008.1 GCA_013817245.1 Gammaproteobacteria bacterium | reverse complement strand
GTATTATTATAGGCAGCTAAAAAAGCTAGTTTGTTTTTGCGAAAACTTGTAAATACAGAAAAATTATTTTATAGAGGGCGAAGACTATGATGAAATTTGTTTTTTTAAGGGCTCTGACCCCTTTAATGGCTAAAGGCGTTACTATAGGGGTCAGTGGCTAATATGGTGAGATTTCTTTCTGATGGGTAAATGGCTGGCTAAAAAGCTTCATAATTATAGAGAATTTGGACCTCCGCAAAATAGGATAAATCTTTTATTGTGCATGATGCCGTATTGCTTATTGCTTACTTGGTTTTTATCTTTCTTGTTTTTAAGCGAAGATAATAGCGTATGGCCATTATTTTATCGTGGGTCGTTATTTTGCCTCGTGGTTTATGTTTTATTCTATGGCGCTTATCTTTTGGATCGTCATAGTTATATTAAATACATTAATTTAGAATCTTGTACATACGTTATATACATGCTTTTGGCTGGTCAGTTGGGGTTTTCATTGTTCAATATGCGCGGATTAGTAATTCAATATAATTTTTCTTTTTATATTAAGTGTATTATTTTCCTACTAATTATTTTTTCAATGGTCTTTACATTTCTTTATTGTAAAAAAAGCGTTACAAAAAAATTTATCGTTACTTCTCAATATAATATGCTCGACGATGATAACTTGAAAAATGGCATTTTAGATATTAGAACAGCTTATGTAAGAAAATACATCAGTTCTAAGGAGGCGCAATCTTATGGAATCGCGGGAGCGGCTCTAGCAGCTATTGCAGGTTTAACAGGTTCTGCATCTTCCATAATAATATTGTTAATGGTTGGTTATTGTGTGGGGGGAGCATATGAGTTGTTGTGCTCTTGGTATTGGCATCATAAATTCGCACGTGAATATGAAAAATCGATTGGTAAAAAACTGGTTATCGCTTATTTGAATTAAAGAGGTGAATTCAAGTTCCAAGTGCACCCTATAATTAAAGGGGTCAGCTTAGACTCAATGTACAAGTGCAACATTAAATAATCCTTCGGGAAATTCTTTTTCAAAATCAAGAAGTCATACTTTTTGATTTTTTGTAACGAATAGCCAGATCGGTAATTTGCCGAAGAACAGCCGCTACTGTTATTTCACGTAAATTTGCCTTATTCATTTGAGCAAATCTTCTATCGATTTAGGTTGAGCTCGCGCACGTAAACCTCTACTCTCCGCTCCGGAGTTGGCCAAGGCAATCGCTGGATCTTCGTTGAAGATCGGGAGGAAAGTCCGGGCTCCATAGGGCAGGGTGCTAGGTAACGCCTAGGCGGCGCGAGTCGACGGAAAGTGCCACAGAAAATATACCGCCGGTTTGGCAACAAAACGGTAAGGGTGAAATGGTGCGGTAAGAGCGCACCGCGCACTTGGCAACAGGTGTGGCAGGGCAAACCCCACTCGGAGCAAGACCAAATAGGGGAACATTGGCGTGGCCCGCGCTGTTCCCGGGTAGGTTGCTGGAGGCGTTTGGTGACAAACGTCCTAGAGGAATGATTGCCCTCGACAGAACCCGGCTTATCGGCTAACTCCTTTTTTTTAATCTGCCCATCGTTCTATATATACCTATATATAGCGTGCTGGGCATTTTGCTATTTGGGTTCTATTTCGGCTTTTCTTGTTCGTTTCTGATTTATTTCTGCGTCATTGTTCAATTTGGCCCGTTGCGGCTGCAAAACATTTTTATTTCATACTTAAAGTAACTTCTGAGCTTGTCAAATTAAGCTCATGAATGCTCTCGTAAAGCTCTCTTCAAACTCGCTAAGTCTTTGTCTTTAAAGCAGAAATTCCCTGTTTTGTGTCTTGAATTGACTTGCAAAGTGGAGATTTCACTCCTATAGTGTCTTCACGTGGAGAATTGTGGGAAATTGTGGGTGCTTGAAACGCCTGCAGTTTGGTTAATCGACTTGGAGTGGACTGTGTTTCGAGGCATTACTCAACTTAATCTGGATGCAAAAGGGCGAATGGCGATGCCAGCGAAGTATCGCGAGCGCCTGCTGGAGAGTTGTGCCGGTTGTTTGGTGATCACGATTGATCCGACGAATTCGAGTCGTGAGCCGTGTTTGCTGCTTTACCCTTTGCCGGAATGGGAAGTGATTCAAACCAAGATTGATGCTTTATCCAGTTTTGATGCTGCGTCGCGCAAAGTGCAGCGTTTGTTGGTGGGGCATGCGGATGATGTGGAGATGGATGGCAGTGGCCGCATTTTGTTGCCAACGGCTTTGCGCGAATACGCGGGCATGGACAAAAAAATTGTGTTGATTGGCCAAGGTAAAAAATTGGAATTGTGGGATGAAGGACATTGGAATCGTTGTCGCGAAGCTTGGTTAGATGGCGCGGTGACGGATGCTGAAAATTTGCCCAGTAATTTAAGTTCGTTGTCTTTATAAGATGCCGCATCAAACCGTATTGCTTGAAGCCGCTGTTGAAGCTTTGAACATAAAACCGGATGGCGTGTATATCGATGCAACGTTTGGTCGCGGCGGACATAGCGCGGCTGTTTTGCATCGTTTAGGTCCAGCGGGTCGGATGTTTGCGTTGGATCAAGATCCGCAAGCAATTGCGGCAGCACAGATTCGTTTTGCAGGGGAATCCCGATTTGTGATTGAGCATGGCTCGTTTGCGAACTTGAATGAATTTTGCCAGCACTGGGGTGTGGCAGGTCGTGTGGATGGTTTGTTATTTGATTTAGGTGTGTCATCACCACAGCTTGATGATGCAGAACGTGGTTTTAGTTTTATGCGCGATGGTCCTTTAGATATGCGCATGAATAACGCCGCAGGTATGACGGCTGCAGAATGGTTGAACAGTGCTGCGCAAGATGAGATTGCGACGGTGTTGTGGCAATTAGGCGAAGAACGTTTTTCACGCCGCATTGCTGCTGCCATTGTTGAAACGCGCATCGAGCAACCTTTCACCACGACTTTGCAATTAGCCCGAGTGGTAGCGGCGGCGGTGCCGCGCAAAGATAAACATAAACATCCTGCTACGCGTAGTTTTCAAGCGATTCGTATTTTTATTAATCGTGAGTTGGATGTATTGGAACAAGTGTTAACCCAGAGTGTAGATTTGTTAAAAGTCGGCGGACGTTTGGTCGTGATTAGTTTTCATTCACTGGAAGATCGTGTGGTGAAAAATTTTGTGCGTGAAAAAAGTACCCAAGTGCGGGTGCCGCGTCGTATGCCGGTGAATGTTGAGCGGAGTTTGCGTTGGCATGTGGTGGGCAAACCAGTGCGTGCTAGCGAACAAGAAACGATGCGTAATCCGCGTGCACGCAGTGCCATTATGCGCATAGCGGAGTTGCTCGCATGATGCGTGACTCGATGCTGATCTTAGTGTTGATGGGTGTGGTATTAATATCCGCGTTGTCGGTGGTTTACACCAAACATGAAACGCGTAAATTATTTTCTGAGTTGCAACAATTGCGACGTACGCATGATGGCTTGTCAGTTGAATATGGTCAGCTGCAATTAGAGCAAAGCACGTGGGCGACGCCGAGTCGTGTCGAGCAAGCCGCCAATGAAAAACTTAAAATGTTAATTCCCGGTGCGGGTCGTGTCGCGATCGTGAGGCTGAAATAATGGCTGCGGCGATTCGTCAAAAAGCTTATTCCAATCGACGCTTAGTCATCGTTATTTTGTTAGCGGTGGCATGGTTAACGTTAAGCGTGCGCGCCGTTTATTTGCAAGTGATTGATCGAGATTTTTTGACGCAGCAAGGTGATGCGCGTCAACAGCGCGTCGTAAAAGAACCGGCGTATCGTGGTGTGATTACGGATCGTAATGGCGAGCCATTAGCCGTCAGTACTCCTGTTGATTCCTTGTGGGTCAATCCCAGCGAAGTGTTGCAAAATCGCAAAACAATTTATACCTTAGCTAAAGAATTAAAATTACCGGGTGAAGAATTAGCGCGCCGTTTAATGGCTTTGCGTGATCGTGAGTTTGTTTATGTGTTGCGTCATTTACCGCCGGCGCGTGCTGATGAAGTTAAAGCGCTGAAATTACAAGGCGTATATTTTCAGCGTGAATATCGTCGTTATTATCCTACCGTAGAAGTGTCTGCGCATTTGTTAGGCTTTACGAATATTGATGATGCAGGTCAAGAAGGCATCGAATTAGCGTTTGATAAAAAGTTAGCAGGGCAGCCGGGTTCTAAGCGCGTTATTCGTGATCGGCTCGGCTATGTCGTTGAAGATTTGGAAGAAATAAAACAAGCGCAAGCTGGTCAAGATGTGCAATTGAGCATAGATGCGCGTTTGCAATATTTAGCGTATCGCGAATTAAAAGCCACCATGCAAAAAACGCATGCGACCTCCGGTTCAGTGGTGATGCTGGATGCTTATACCGGCGAAGTATTAGCAATGGCGAATCAGCCGTCATTTAATCCCAACAATCGCAGTGTCCGTCGTGGTGATTTATATCGTAACCGCGCTATCACCGATGTATTTGAGCCGGGCTCAACAATTAAACCGTTTGCATTAGCCGCAGCTATAGAAACTGGTGCGTATAAAGCAGATTCTAAAATTGATACTAACCCCGGTCGACTGCAAGTAAATAATTTAACGGTGAAAGATCACAAAAATCTCGGTGTGATTTCGTTAACCGATATTATTCAATACTCTAGTAATGTCGGTATGTCCAAAATTGCTTTAAGCATGCCGGGCAGTACATTATGGAATGCCTATAACAGTGTTGGTTTTGGGCGTAACACACAAAGCGGTTTTCCTGGTGAATCGAGCGGTTATTTAACTAATGCTTCACGTTGGGTGCCGGTTGATAAAGCTACGATTGCATATGGTTACGGTGTTTCGGTAACGCCATTGCAGTTGGCGCATGCGTATGCCGTGTTAGCAAATGGTGGACGTGATGTGCCTATTAGTTTGTTACCGAAAAAAAGTAATGCTAATTTTTTAGATGCACCACGTGTGTTTAGTGAAACCACGGTACGTTCGGTACGCGCGATGTTGCATGCGGTGGTAACTGAAGAAGGCACGGGTCGCAAAGCGCGCATTCAAGGTTATGAAGTTGCTGGCAAAACCGGCACCTCGCTGAAAAATATGAATGGCGGTTATAAAGAAAGTCGTTATGTTTCAATTTTCGCTGGCATGGCGCCGGCAACGCGTCCGCGTTTAGTGACAGTGGTTGTGGTGAATGATCCACGCGGTTCTTTGTACTACGGTGGTGATGTTGCCGCACCGGTGTTTTCGCAAGTAACGGGCGAAGCGTTACGTTTATTAAATGTTGCGCCTGATGATCCGCAAAGTTTACTTGCACAATCAGCACTGCCAATTGTTGTTGCGCATGAGGATCGTACATGATGACGGCGCATCAGCAACCAGATTGGACCTTAGATCAACTGCTGGCCGGTATTGTTCAGGTGTCGGCACCTGCTGTTTTAATTAATGCTATCGCGCTAGACAGTCGCGCAGTCAGTACAGGTTGTTTATTTTTAGCATTGGATGGTCAGCAACAAAACGGTTCTTTATATATAAAAGCAGCAATAGAACAAGGCGCTACTGCGGTACTTACTCAAACAATGCCCGCGCTTGATGTAGTGCGTCACGCTCAAGAAAAAAGCGTCGTTTTATTAGCAATGCCCGCATTAAATACGGTGGCGGGTTTGATTGCGCATCGCTTTTTTGCTGAGCCTTCAAAATCATTGCGTTTGGTTGGTGTGACTGGCACAGACGGTAAAACGTCGGTAAGTCAGTTTATTGCGCAAGCATTGTCGGCGTTGAATAAAACCTGCGGTGTGATAGGGACCTTAGGCAATGGCTTGTATGGGCAATTAGAAGTAACTGCACACACCACGCCGGATGCAATTACCTTAAATAGTCTTTTAGCAAAATTTGTAAATGCACGCGCGCATTATGCGGCAATGGAAGTATCTTCGCATGGTTTGGCACAGGCACGTGTTGATGGCTTGTTATTCGATACCGCTGTGTTAACAAATTTAGCGCGTGATCATTTGGATTATCACGGCACTATCGAAGCGTATCGTGCAGCGAAAATGCGTTTGTTTGCTTTGCCAGATGTGCGTACACGCGTATTAAATATTGATGATGTTTTTGGTCAAGCAATTAAGCAGCAGTATCCTGATGCTGTCACGTATTCTGCTGATATTAATAATAAAAAATCCGATATCGGCGTTGTTCATGTCCAGTATTCAGCGCAAGGCTTGAGTCTGCGGATCAGAATTCAGCAGCAAATGTTTGAAGTTGAATGTGCATTGTTAGGCGGTTTCAATATAGCGAATGTTTTGGCGGTGGTTGCAGTGCTGCACGGCTGGAAATTTTCTGTTGCTGATATTCGACAAGCAGTAGCATCGTTACAACCCGTTGCTGGACGCATGCAAGGCCTGCAGCAAAATAATTCACCTACTGTTATTGTTGATTATGCGCATACGCCACAAGCTTTAGAAGCTGCACTACACGCAACACGCGCGCATACAACTGGCAAAGTGTTTTGTGTATTCGGGGCCGGTGGTGATCGCGATGTCGGTAAACGTCCGCTGATGGGCAGTATTGCGGCCAGTTTAGCTGATCGCGTGATTGTGACGAGTGATAATCCTCGCAGTGAATCCGCTGCTGCAATTGCCGACGCTATTATTGTTGGCATGTCCAACACTCAACATGTATCAACAGAATTGAATCGTGCGACTGCAATTGCGCAAGCGCTTGCAGAAGCGCAAGCAGGCGATTGTATTTTAGTGGCGGGTAAAGGCCATGAAGATTATCAACTGATCGGTCAACAACGTTTAGCCTATAGCGATATTGAAACTGTAAATGCTTTATTAACGCAATATGCAACACCCACGGAGCGTGTTGTATGAGTATTCGTGAATGGCGTTTTAGTGAAATTGCAAACGTAGTCAATGGCCAATTAGTCGGCGCGGATGGTTTTTATACCCGTGTTTGTACGGACAGTCGCCAATTAAAAGCTGGTGATTTTTTTGTAGCATTAGCTGGCGAACGTTTTGATGCGCATGCGTTTGTGGCGGAAGCGGAAAAACAAGGTGCTGTAGCTTGTTTGGTTAGTCAAGCGCAAGCGGTAAAGATTCCACAAATTGTAGTAGCCGATACACGCATCGCATTAGGATTATTTGCGGCGGCATGGCGCGCGCAATTTGCAATTCCTGTTATTGGTTTAACCGGCAGCAATGGTAAAACCACTGTGAAAGAAATGATTGCAGCAGTGTTGCGTCAAGGTGGTGAAGTGTTAGCAACACAAGGCAATTTTAATAATGATATTGGTGTGCCGCTGACTTTGCTGAGTATTACCGCGCAACATCGTGCCGCCGTGATTGAAATGGGCGCAAATCATCCTGAAGAAATTCGTTACTTAACAAAATTAGTAAAACCTACGCATGGTTTGATTACGAATGCTGGGCCTGCGCATTTAGAAGGTTTTGGAAGCGTGGAAGGTGTGTCTAAAGCAAAAGGTGAATTATTCGAAGAATTGCCTGCTAGTAGTGTGGCGATTATTAATGCTGATGATGTATATGCGTCGTATTGGCAAAGTTTAGCTGAGCCCCGTGTAGTGCGCCGTTTCGGTTTGAATAATGATGTGACTACCGACATTCGTGCACAGTTGAACGCCGATGGCAGTGCGGAGGTGATTGCGCCTGCGCATAAAGCACATTTAAAACTGCAATTACCGGGTGCGCACAATATGCGTAATGCATTGGCTGCATTAGCAGTGGGAGCTGAACTCGCATTAGATTTTGACAGCATGATTGCAGCGTTAGCTGCGCTGTCGCCAGTTAAAGGTCGCTTGATGCCAGTCGCAGGTATTAATGGTTTAAATTTATTAGATGATACTTATAACGCAAATCCTGCTTCGTTACGCGCCGCTTTAGATGTGGTTAGTCAATTGCCTGGTGAAGCATGGTTGGTGTTAGGCGATATGGGTGAGTTAGGTGATAACAGTATTGCTATGCATGCCGATATTGGTGTGCGTGCAAAAACATTAGGTATCACTCGTTTGTATGCTATCGGTGAGTTCGCCACTGCTGCTGCTAAAGCATTCGGAGACGGTGCAGAAATATTTTTTGATATAGAAACATTAGTCGCGGCTGTGCGGAGCGTAGCGCGTGCGAATGTTAATGTCTTAGTTAAAGGTTCGCGTGCCGCCAAAATGGAACGCGTTATTGCTGGTTTGCTTGATACCAGCAGCGTCACTAAACCGATCGCGAAAAAAGGGTGAGCCTGTGTTATTAGAATTATTTGAAATACTGAAACAATATCATCCAGGGTTTGCTGCTTTTCAAGCCTTAACGTTGCGCGGCATTTGTGGCGCGTTAACGGCTTTATTCATTTCATTTTTAATTGGTCCAGCAATGATCCGCTGGTTGACTACTTATAAGATGGGTCAAAGTGTACGTGATGATGGTCCTAAAACACATTTAGTAAAAGCCGGTACACCGACGATGGGTGGCGCATTAATTTTAGTAGCGATTTTTACATCGACCTTGCTGTGGTCGGATTTAAGTAATCGTTATGTTTGGGTTTTATTAATAGTGACGGCTTTGTATGGCGCGATTGGTTGGGTCGATGATTATAAAAAAATTGCTTTGCGTAATCCTAAAGGTTTATCAGCGCGCTATAAATATTTCTGGCAATCAGTCGTAGCGTTAGGTGTTGGTTTTTATTTGTACTACACCGCAACCAGTCATACAGAAACTATGTTGTTAATTCCCGTATTTAAAAATTTAACGTTTGATCTGGGTTGGTTATTTATTCCGTTTACTTATTTTGTAATCGTAGGTACCAGCAATGCAGTGAATTTAACGGATGGGCTTGATGGCTTAGCGATTTTACCCTGCGTATTAGTAGCAGGTGGTTTAGCGGTGTTTGCTTATGCGGCGGGTAACGTTGTTTATTCTGGATATTTATCGATTCCTTATGTGCGTGGTGTGGGTGAGGTAATTGTATTTTGTTCTGCGCTCATGGGCGCAGGTTTAGGTTTCTTATGGTTTAACGCGTATCCCGCACAAGTGTTTATGGGTGATGTGGGTGCGTTAGCGTTGGGTGCGGCATTAGGTTTGATTGCGGTGTTAGTGCGTCAAGAATTAGTGTTGTTCGTTATGGGCGGTGTATTTGTGATTGAAGCGGTTTCAGTCATGTTGCAAGTAGGTTCATTTAAGTTAACGGGTAAGCGTATTTTTCAAATGGCACCTTTGCATCATCATTTTGAATTAAAAGGTTGGCCGGAGCCGCGTGTGATAGTGCGTTTTTGGATTATCACCGTGATTTTAGTGTTAGTTGGATTAGCGACGTTAAAGATCCGTTGAGATGTTAGCAGCGATGACAAAACAGCAAACAGCAACAACTACTTTAGTGCTCGGCATGGGCATTAGTGGAATGGCGTGTGCGCGTTATTTGTCAAAGCAAAATATTAAATTCGTAATGGCAGATACGCGCGCGCAACCACCCGGTTTAGTGGAATTCAAAACTAACTTTGTTAATAGTGATTTATACCTTGGTGATTTTGCAAATCTTTCACTAGACGGTATCGACCGTATTGTTTTAAGTCCGGGCTTGGCGTTAGAGCTGCCCATCGTGCAAAGTGCATTAGCACAAGGCATTGAAGTTATTGGTGAGATTGAATTATTTGCGCAAGCGGTTAATGCGCCGGTTGTGGCGATAACAGGTTCAAATGGTAAAAGCACTGTTACGACTTTATTCGGCTTAATGATTGCGGCTGCCAATCGCAGCGTATGTGTTGGCGGAAATTTAGGAACGGCGGCGTTAGATTTGTTAACTACGCCAGCACCGACGGCCTATGTATTGGAGTTATCAAGTTTTCAGTTAGAGACGACGTTTAGTTTGAAACCAGAAGTCGCGATTGTGTTAAATGTAAGTGAAGATCACATGGATCGCTATGTTGATCTGCAAGCTTATGCCGATACGAAGGCGCGTATTTATAAATACGCTAAATTTAATATCGTTAATCGTGATGATGCGGTTGTTAAGGCAATGGCAGAAAAATTAAGTAACGTCATTTCATTTGGTTTAGATCAGCCCGCTGCACAGCAATATGGTTTGTCTTTCATTGATGAGCAAAATTATTTAATGCGTGGCAATGAAAAATTATTAGCGGTTAGTGAATTAAAAATCGCAGGTCTACACAATGCAGCGAATGTTTTAGCCTGTTTGGCTATGGGTGAGGCTTTGCAATTACCGATGACGGCTATGTTGCAAGCAGCGCGTGAATTTGCAGGTTTGCCACATCGTTGTAATTTAGTCGCGCAATATAAAGATGTGCGTTTTTATAATGATTCAAAAGCCACCAATATTGGCGCAGCCGCAGCCGCTTTGAACGGCATGACTCAGCCTGTGATTTTAATTGCTGGCGGTGATGGCAAAGGCGCCGATTTTAAAACCTTGCGAGAAAGCGTTAAAAATAAAGTAAAGGCGATTATTTTATTAGGCCGTGATGCGCAACACATTGCAGATGCAGTAAGCGATTTGACGCAGTGTTATTTCGTTAGCGATATGCAAGCCGCTGTGGCTAAAAGTATGACGCTGATGACAGCGGGCGATGTGGTGATGTTATCTCCCGCGTGCGCCAGTTTAGATATGTATCGTAACTATGCGCATCGCGGTGATGAGTTCACTAGCTGTGTGCAGGCATTAACGCAATGAACGCGATTGTGCATATTGGTCTTGGTTCAAACGGCAAAGCGGCGCGTCCGGCGGTGCCATTGACCTTAGGTGTTGATTATTACTTGATCATGGCGGTTATCGTTTTGTTGATGTTAGGTGCAGTGATGGTGGCATCCGCATCTATCACCATGGCGGATCAGCAATTAGGGGAACCATTTTATTATTTTAAACGCCACATTTTATATATGGGTTTAGGTGTGACCTTAGCCGTGATGGCGCAGCATATTCCGTTAGCGCATTGGCAACGTGCGAGCAGTAGCTTGATGATTTTTGGTTTGTTTTTATTAATTATAGTGTTGATTCCCGGCATTGGTCGTTCTGTGAATGGCGCCACACGTTGGTTAAGTCTCGCCGGCGTTAGTCTGCAAGTGTCAGAACCCGCGCGTTTGTTTTTATTAATGTATTTAGCGGGATATGTAGTACGGCGTTATGCCGAAGTTGCTGAGCAAGTTATGGGTTTGTTAAAGCCTTTAATTGTGTTTGGCATTGCCGGTATTTTTTTATTGTTGCAGCCCGATTTCGGTTCGACCGTCGTGTTGTTGTCCGCAGGTTTAGGCATGTTGTTTTTAGCGGGCGCTAATATGTGGCGTTTTAGCGGCGTGTTATTTTCTTTTGTAGTTGCTTTTGCGGTATTGGCCATTTCATCACCGTATCGTTTGCAACGCTTAACCACTTTTTTAAATCCATGGGCGGATCCTTTTAATACCGGGTTTCAGTTATCGCAATCGTTGATTGCCATTGGCAGTGGTGGCATTACGGGCGTCGGTTTAGGTGCGAGTGTGCAGAAATTATTTTATTTGCCTGAAGCGCATAATGATTTTCTGTTTGCCATTATTGCTGAGGAATTAGGGTTGTTAGGTGTGCTTATTATTTTAATTCTATTTTTTGTGATTATTTGGCGCGGTGTTTGTATTGCCGCTGCTGCTGAGCGTCGTGAACAATGGTATGGCGCTTATTTAGCGTATGGTTTGACGTTATGGATCGGTGTGCAAGCGTTTATCAATATGGGTGTCAACATGGGAATGTTGCCTACTAAAGGTTTAACGTTGCCATTAGTGAGTGCGGGCGGTTCTAGTTTGATGGTGATGTGTTTAGCGATTGGTTTGTTGTTACGTGTTCACAAAGAAACTGCTTTGCAAGAAACGCAAGCGTTAACGCCATCATTGGCATCTGCACGACGTGGTGATGAATGATGCAAAAAAATAATAACAGACCAGTATTAATAATGGCGGGCGGCACCGGCGGGCATGTGTATCCTGCTTTAGCGGTGGCGCGTGCATTGCGCGAACGTAATATCCCCGTTGTATGGTTGGGTACGCGACAAGGTTTAGAAGCGCGAGTAGTGCCTGCTGCTGGTTTTACGGTTGAGTGGTTACCGATTGCAGGTGTGCGTGGTAAAAATATTTTTCGTAAAGTGTGCGCGCCTTTTCAATTAATTTACGCAGTGTTATGTGCGCTTGGTATTTTTCTACGTTTAAAACCACGTTTAGCATTAGGTTTAGGCGGCTTTGTTGCAGCGCCCGGCGGTTTAGCTGCTTATGTATTAAAAGTGCCATTAGCGATTCATGAACAAAATGCAGTCGCAGGTTTAACTAATCGTATGTTATCGCGTGTCGCAGATTCCGTGATGCAAGCATTCCCGCAGGCTTTTTCTGCAGTGTATATGCCTTTGTATACCGGCAATCCAGTTAGACGTGATATTGCAGAGTTGCCTCATCCTGCAGTGCGTTTGCAAGGAAGAACAGGACCCTTGCGTGTGTTGATTTTAGGTGGCAGTCAAGGCGCTACTTTTTTAAATCGTGCGATGCCTGAAGCGATTCGCAGCATGCCGCCAGATATTCGCCCATTGTTGCGTCATCAATGTGGTCGTGATCATGTCGCCGCAACAGAAAATTTATATCAAGAAGCGGGTGTGGAAGCGCAAGTAAGTGCATTCATTGAAGATATGGCGGAAGCATATGCGTGGGCGGATATTGCAATTTGTCGCGCAGGCGCAATGACGATTGCGGAATTAACTGCCGTTGGTTTAGGTGCAATCTTGACGCCATTTCCTGCCGCTGTGGATGATCATCAAGCCGTTAATGCAAGTTTCATGGTGGACAATGGCGCAGCGTTGTTGGCATCACAAGCACAATGGACACCTGCATTAATTGGTGATTGGTTAAGTGAAATGTTAATTGATCGTGGCCGGACGCGTGATATGGCTAACAAAGCGCGTGCTTTAGCAAAACCTGATGCAACGGAAACAGTTATTCACGAATGTTTAGAATTAATTGATAGTCGTTTGATGGATACGTTATGAATACTGCAAATAGCGAACACAAAATGAATGCTTGGCGTCATCGCATGCGTCGCGTTCGGCGCGTGCATTTTATTGGCATTGGCGGCGCAGGTATGAGCGGCATCGCGGATGTGTTGTTAGGCATGGGATATGAAGTAAGCGGTTCGGATTTAAAATTAGGTACTGTAACGGATCGTTTATCGCGACGCGGCGCCGTTATATTTGAAGGTCACGATGCGCAACATGTAAATGCTATTGATGTGGTGGTTATTTCGAGTGCCGTTAAAAATGATAATCCTGAAGTATTAGCAGCGCATGCGCATTTAATTCCGGTTGTTTCTCGCGCTGAAATGTTGGCAGAGATTATGCGTTTTCGGCAAGGCATTGCGATTGCCGGTACGCATGGTAAAACCACAACCACGAGTTTTATTGCAACCATTATGGCGGGCGCTGGTTTAGATCCGACTTTTGTCATTGGTGGCAAGCTAAATAGTGTCGCCACGCATGCGCAATTGGGCGCAGGCGAATATTTAGTTGCAGAAGCGGATGAAAGCGATGCGTCGTTTTTATATTTAAAACCTATTATTGCCGTAGTGACTAATATTGATGCCGATCATATGGCAACGTATGAAAATGATTTTAATAAATTAACCGCGACATTTTTACAATTTTTACATCAGCTGCCTTTTTATGGTTTAGCGGTTCTATGTGCGGATGATCCGGTGTTGCATAAATTGTTGCCGGAGATTGGTCGTCCCGTTTTAACGTATGGCATTGAATCCGCTGCAGACGTTAGAGCTGAAAATTTACAACCAGGGAATGGTCGTACACGGTTTGATGTGGTGCTTAAAGACGGCGCACGTTCAACTATGGATCTGGCTTTGCCAGGTCGACATAATGTATTAAATGCCTTGGCATCTATTGCCGTTGCTGTTGAGCTTGGAATTGAATTAAATAAAATTCAAGAAGCGTTAGCATCATTCCAAGGTATCGGTCGTCGTTTTCAAATTACTAATAATATTAAAATGGCTAAGGGTCTAGTGACCTTAGTGGATGATTATGGTCATCATCCGACTGAAATTCGTGCAACGTTGGCCGCGGCGCGTGAAACCTGGCCAGATCGCCGCATCGTTTTAGTATTTCAACCGCATCGTTATTCACGCACGCATGATTTGATGGATGATTTTTCACAAGTCTTAAGTCAAGCGGATGTTTTGTGTTTGTGTGAAGTTTATTCTGCTGGTGAAACTTTAATTGCGGGCGCAGATGGTCGAGCGCTTGCGCAGGCTGTTCGTGCACGTAGTAAATTAAATCCGATTTTTATTCCGCGCATTGTTGATTTGCCCGACACCTTAACTGATGTATTGCAAGCGAATGATGTGGTTTTAGTAATGGGTGCAGGTGATATTGGTGCGATGGCACAGCAATTGCCGCAACGCTTGCAAGAGGCGCGCGCATGATGGCCGCGAGTAAATCAATAGGATTGCGTGGTCAAGTACTGCGTAATGAACCCATGGCTAAACATACCTCATGGCGTGTAGGTGGGCTTGCTGATTATTTCTTTAAGCCGGCAGATCGTGATGACTTAATACAGTTATTGCAAACGACGCATGAACCGATTTTATTTGTTGGTTTGGGTAGTAACTTGTTAGTGCGTGATGGCGGCATTCGTGGCTGGGTAGTGTGTTTGCAAGGTGTGTTTGAGAAATTATCAATCGATGCTGAAACCGGCATTGTATTAGCAGAAGCGGGTGTAAGTTGTGCACAGCTCGCACGCGCAGTGACGCGTCAAGGTTTAATCGGCGCAGAATTTTTTGCAGGTATTCCTGGCACGCTGGGTGGCGCATTAGCCATGAATGCGGGTGCCTTTGGTGGTGAAACATGGAATGTAGTGCAGCGTGTTGAATGGTTGTCGATGTCGGAATCCTATCAATGGATGAATAAGGATCAATTTTTAACTGCTTATCGTCATGTTACAACACCTGCGCAAGGTTGGTTTTTTGCTGCAGAATTAAAATTTTCTAAAGTCGAAAGTTCTGACGCTATAAAAGCGGGCGAAGAACGCATTAAAGAATTATTAAATCAACGCAGCACTACACAACCGATTGGTGTTTATAGTTGTGGATCGGTTTTTAAAAATCCGCCTAATAATTATGCTGCGCGTCTTATTGAAAGTTGCGGCTTAAAAGGTTTCCGTATGGGTGATGCTGAGGTATCGCCTAAACATGCTAATTTTATTGTGAATCGTGGCAAAGCCAGTGCGATTGATATTGAGCGTTTGATTGGTCATGTGCAAACCGTAGTGATGCGAGATACCGGTATTTCATTACAGACTGAAGTGCGAGTAGTAGGGGATGCGTCATGAGCAGCATTAACGCACAACAATATGGTCGTGTAGCTTTATTGATGGGTGGTTGGGCTGCAGAGCGAGAAATTTCTTTACGCAGTGGCGGCGCAGTGCTCGCCGCTATGCAGTCTTTAGGTATAGATGTAACCGCGATTGATGTAGATCATCATTTGATTGATGTTTTACAGCGCGGTGGTTTTGATCGAGTGTTTAATATTTTGCACGGTCGTGGCGGAGAAGACGGCACGGTGCAAGGTGTGTTGGAGTTTTTAGAATTACCTTATACCGGCAGCGGTGTAATGGCGTCGGCAATTGCGATGGATAAATTACGCACTAAACAGTTATGGCGTGGGTTAGCGTTGCCTACACCCATTCATTATGAAATTAACAGCGCGGCAGATTTACCTGCTGTGCTGCAGCAAATTGGTTTGCCGATGATTGTTAAACCTGCGTTAGAAGGTTCTAGCATCGGTATGAGTAAAGTTGAAAAAGCCGAAGATTTAGCGGGCGCATGGCAACAAGCTAAAAAATATGGCGCTGTGTTTGCAGAAAAATGGATTACGGGTCGTGAATACACCGCATCTATTTTAAATGATCAGGCTTTGCCCTTAATTCGTTTAGAAACGCCGCGTGCGTTTTATGATTTTAATGCCAAATATCAAGACAATCAGACGCGTTACCACTGTCCCTGTGGATTATCTACTGCAGAAGAATTGCGTTATCAAGCATTAGCGTTGCAAGCATTTCATGCGGTAGGCGCGAGTGGTTGGGGGCGTGTCGATTTGATGGTAGAAGAATCAGGCGAGCCATGGTTGATTGAAGTTAATACGGTGCCGGGTATGACTGATCATAGTTTGGTACCGATGGCTGCTAAACAAGCCGGTTTTTCTTTTGAACAATTAGTCGCAGGCATTTTAGACACCAGCTTTAATTTCAATTTTGCGGCGAAGGAAATATCTCATGGCGCGTGAAGCTTTGTTAGATATGAAATCTTTACCCTCGCCAGCGAAACACCGGCGCGCGCCGGAACGTGACCTGGGACGTGAACGGGGACGTGAACGGGGACGCGTACCGACGCAACGTATTGAACCGCGTTTTGAATCGATTCGTGGAGGTCGTTCCACTGTTGCGCCAGTTGCTGTGGATGAAGATGCCGTTGCGCGTAAACGCCGCATAATAAAAATGGCCATAGTTATTGTTTTATTAGCGGCGCTAATTTCAATTGTTGTATTGGGTATGCAGCGTTATTCGGCTTCGTATCAAATTAATGTACTGCAAATTGAAGGAGAATTTGATAATCAACAAGCAGTGCACATACAACAATTAATGACGCCTTATATGCAGCAGGGTTTTTTTGGTATCACATTAAAAGACGCACAAAAAACGTTGGCCAATGTGGATTGGGTTAAAACTGCTGCAGTTTCTAAGCAGTGGCCAAATGCGTTGCGCGTAAAATTAGTAGAGCGTCAGCCTATCGCACGCTGGGGTAGTGATCAGTATATTGATGCAGAAGGTTTTATTTTTAAACACGCGCATATTGATTCGCGCATGATTTTGCCTGTTGTTCAAGGCGTTCCACAAGACGCCAAACATATTGCGCAAACCTGGCAATGGTTGCAAACGCAGTTAGTTCCATTAAATCTAACGGTAGTGCAGCTTACGTTAGACGATAGAAAAGCGTGGCATGCAAAATTATCGAATGGCATCGCGCTAACGTTAGGTAAAGATTTATCAATATATAGATTACAACGTTTTATAAGTGCCTTTCAGCAGCATTTTTATGCATATCCTGAGCGCATTCAAACGATTGATTTACGTTATGCAAATGGTTTGTCGATTGCTTGGCAATCAGGTCAAGCGCCTGAAGTACTTACCTTGAACCGGATTTAAAAGGGCAACGTTATGTCAAAAAGAACAGAGAGACCTATGATTGTCGGTTTGGATATTGGTACCTCCAAAATCGTAGCGATTGTGGGTGAGATTAATGCTGCGAACGAAGTAGAAATTGTGGGCATTGGTTCGCATCCATCGCGGGGTTTGAAAAAAGGTGTAGTGGTTAATATTGAATCCACTGTGCACTCTATTCAACGTGCTATTGAAGAAGCGGAATTAATGGCGGGTTGTCAAATTCGTTCTGTGTATGCTGGTATTGCGGGCAGTCATGTACGCAGTTTAAATTCTCACGGGATTGTTGCGATTAAAGATCGTGAAGTAATGCCGGCAGATGTTGAGCGTGTGATTGATGCTGCGCGTGCGGTTGCGATTCCAGCGGATCAACGAATTCTGCATATTCTGCCACAAGAATTTATTATTGATGGTCAGGAAGGCATTAAAGAACCGATTGGTATGTCCGGTGTGCGGCTCGAAGCTAAAGTACATTTAATTACGGGCGCAGTGAGTGCTGCACAAAATATTATTAAATGTGTGCGTCGTTGTGGCTTAGAAGTTGATGATGTCATTTTAGAGCAGCTAGCATCCAGTTATTCGGTGTTAACGGAAGATGAAAAAGATTTGGGTGTTTGTTTAGTTGATATCGGCGGCGGCACCACGGACATCGCAATTTTTTCCGAAGGCGCTATTCGCCATACTGCGGTGATTCCTATTGCAGGCGATCAAGTAACGAATGATATTGCCGTTGCATTGCGTACGCCTACACAACATGCCGAAGAAATAAAAATTAAATACGCTTGTGCTTTACGTCAATTGGCTAATCCTGAAGAAACGATTGAAGTGCCGAGTGTGGGTGATCGTGAGCCGCGCAAATTATCGCGCATGACTTTAATTGATGTGGTTGAGCCGCGTTACGCTGAGTTGATGGATTTGGTGCTGGCAGAATTACGGCGCAGTGGTTATGAAGATTTAATCGCGGCAGGCGTAGTGTTAACGGGCGGCAGTGCAAAAATGGAAGGCGTTATTGAATTGGCAGAAGAAATTTTTAATATGCCGGTGCGTTTAGGTGTGCCGCAATATGTGAGTGGATTGTTCGATGTTGTTCGTAATCCAATTCATGCAACAGGCGTAGGTTTATTGTTGTTTGGTCATGCTAATCGAGAAGCACGTAAAGATTTTTATGGTGATGCTGGCATTAAAGGTGTTTGGCAGCGCATGAAAGAATGGTTTGGTGGAAATTTTTAATTACGAAATTTAAATTTTAAATATAAAACTGGAGGAAGCATCATGTTTGAATTAATGGATACTTATAGCCAAAGTGCGGTTATTAAAGTCATCGGTGTTGGCGGTGGCGGCGGCAATGCGGTTAGTCATATGTTAGGTTCGCATATTGACGGCGTGGAATTTATTTGTGCAAATACAGATTCACAAGCATTAAAAAATGCGCAAGTAAAAACTAATTTACAAATTGGTTGCAATATCACCAAAGGCTTAGGCGCAGGTGCTAATCCTGAAATTGGTCGACAAGCTGCATTAGAAGATCGTGAGCGTATTCAAAACGTAATTGCCGGCGCTGACATGTTGTTTATCACTGCTGGTATGGGTGGTGGCACGGGTACAGGCGCAGCACCGGTGATTGCGCAACTGGCTAAAGATATGGGAATTTTAACGGTTGCCGTTGTGACTAAGCCTTTTCCTTTTGAAGGTACTAAGCGCATGAATTTGGCTAACGAAGGTATTCGCGCGTTGAGTCAACATGTGGATTCATTGATTACGATTCCTAATGAAAAATTGTTAACCGTATTAGGTAAAGACACCGGTTTGTTGGAAGCATTTAAAAGTGCTAATAATGTTTTGCAAGGTGCGGTACAGGGCATTGCAGAATTAATTACTAAACCGGGTTTGATTAATGTCGACTTTGCAGATGTTCGCACGGTGATGTCTGAAATGGGTATGGCAATGATGGGTTCCGGTGTTGCACGTGGTCCCAATCGCGCGCGCGAAGCAGCTGAAATGGCGGTCGCTAGTCCGTTATTAGAAGATGTAAATCTGCGTGGCGCACGCGGTATTTTAATTAATGTTACTGCTGGTTTGGATTTATCAATTGGTGAATTCGAAGAAGTGGGTACAGCCATTCGTGAATTTGCGTCGGATGATGCAACCATTGTGATCGGTACGGTTATTGATCCGGAGTTAGAAGGTGAATTACGCGTTACGGTAGTTGCAACCGGTTTGAATTCACCTGCGCGTCAAGGCCAAGATAATACTAAACCGGCCGTACGCTTAGTTGAACGCGCAGCGGGTGGCGATGTTGATTACAAACAGTTTGAAACGCCTACTGCCATTCGTGATAAACGCACGATACCCAGTGGTGATTTTGGCCGCAACGGCATCGATACAGAGTATTTAGATATTCCGGCTTTCTTGCGTCGCCAAGCTGATTGATCCATTTATTTTATAGGGGTGTTTGTTAGTGTAAGGCTCACGGCCGTGAGCCTAGCGCCTTACTCTGTATGACATTTTTGTGTATGATCCCGAACCTATGCAGATTTTGGGCTGTTTTCGATGATAAGAGGTTTGTTGAGTGATTAAGCAACGTACGTTGAAGAACGTTATCCGGGCAACCGGAATTGGTTTGCACACTGGCGAAAAAATTTATCTGACCTTGCGGCCGGCTCCTATCGATTCGGGTATTACCTTTCGACGCGTTGATTTGGAAGTGCCGGTTGAAATTAAAGCCGCACCTGAAAATGTAGGTGATACTTTGTTATCTACCACCTTATGCAGTGGTGATACGCGTGTTTCTACGGTAGAGCATTTGTTGTCCGCGATGGCGGGTTTAGGAATTGATAATGCGTATGTAGAACTCACTGCGCCCGAAGTTCCGATTATGGATGGCAGCGCCGGACCTTTTGTGTTTTTGCTGCAATCGGCAGGCATTGTCGAACAAAATGCGCCTAAAAAGTTTATTCGAATTAAAAAAGCCGTCATCGTTGAAGAAGATGGTAAATGGGCTAGATTTGATCCATTTAATGGTTTCAAAGTAGGTTTTACTATTGAATTTAACCATCCGGTTTTTAAAACAGCGAATCAAGTCGCTGAAATAGATTTCTCTAGCACCTCGTTTATGAAAGAAATCAGTCGCGCCCGCACTTTCGGTTTTATTCGGGATGTGGAGCGGTTGCGCGAGCAAAATTTAGCGCTCGGTGGTAGTTTAGATAACGCCGTGGTGGTTGATGATTACCGCGTGTTAAATGAAGATGGTCTGCGTTATGAAGACGAGTTTGTTAAACATAAAATTCTGGATGCTATCGGTGATTTGTATTTATTAGGCCATAGCTTAATCGGTGCATTTTCTGGCTATAAATCCGGCCATGCGTTGAATAATCGCTTATTGCGCGCCTTAATTAAGGACGAAGATGCGTGGGAAGAAGTGATTTTTGAAGACGCTGCGACTGCGCCTATCTCTTATGCTCAGCCGATCGCCGCAGTAGGCTAATTTCTAGTGGTCTTGCTGCGTTTTGCTAAACGCGCCAAGGCTTCGCTTAATTCAGTATCTTCTATCGCATTAGCTAATTGCTGAATGATTTCTCCGGCTTTACGGCTAAAAGGTCGTTTTGCCGCAGGACGTACAATTTCGCTGGTATTTGGGGCTAGTTGAAGATTGATAAGTTCCAACTTCGGCCATTCTGCTTGTAGTTGGCTCAGCAGCTGTTGTTGTAAAAAGCGTAAACGACTGCCCCATGCTGCCGAAGTACAAATTAGAAATAGGCTGGTTTTATCTGCTCGCGCGACTTGAATGTGAGGCGCTATTTCCACCGGCAATAAGCTCCGTACCCGCAAAGTGATTTGCTGATGTTGTTCGAGTTGGATCAATAAATGCTGGGGTAGGCAATGCCGCAGTTTTTGCATGGGGCTGTGTATCAGGCTAGGATGCTGGCAATTGGGGGAAGCCCCGATACTACCAGCTTACATAAGGATGGTGTATTATCTTATTGATAAATATTGTTGAATTCGCTAAATGAATATTATCCTGATCACTAAAAAAGGCCGTCAACGCCGTCATATTGACCTGAATTCGTTCGGGCACTATGTGTTGTGTGGCTTGGTTTTGATCGGATTTTGTGCTGGTCTGGCGGGTTTTGGGTATTGGTTAGGGGCGCAGCGCGATCCTAATAGTTACGTTATGGCGTGGAAAAGTGAACTTGAATCGCAACGTGGCGCTTTGGTGGATTTAAAAGCTACATCTCAAGCTCGAATTGAAGCTTTAACGATGCGTTTGGGGCAAATGCATGGTCATATTACGAGGTTAGATGCTTTGGGCGCTAAATTGGTCAAAATGGCTAAATTGGATGCCCGTGAATTTGAATTTCAAAATCCTCCTGCTTTAGGTGGCCCCAGTGAGTCATTGGGCGAAGCGCAGAGTGAAGATGATGGCGTTTGGTTGCAGCAGGCTATTGAAGGCCTGTCTAGCGAATTAGGTCAGCGTGAGCAACAACTCGTTGTACTAGAGGGCGTGCTGCAAACCCGGAGTTTGCAAGAAGAAGTTTATCCCGCTGGGCAGCCTATTAAGAATGGTTGGGTTTCATCCTCATTCGGTTTTCGTAATAGCCCTTTTGGTGGCCGCCGTGAGTTTCATAAAGGTGTAGATATCGCTGCACAGGAAGGTACGCGAATTTTGGCGGCTGCTGGTGGGGTTGTAACATGGGCGGATCGCCGCTGGGGTTATGGCAATTTGGTAGAAATTAATCATGGAAATGGTTATTCCACTCGATATGGGCATTGCTCGCAGATCTTAGTAAAAGAAGGTGAGGCCATTAAAAAAGGCCAAGCTGTTGCGCTCGTAGGCTCTACTGGCCGGTCTACTGGGCCACATTTACACTTCGAAGTTTTGCAGGCGGGTCGGCAAGTGGATCCTAGTGGTTTTGTTCAAGCTTCTGCATTTTAAGTTTTAACTCTAATTTTCTGATCATGTGAAAACTTCACATACTCTCGCATATAATGCGGGACCTTTTCCTTATGTCAAACGAAGTGGTCTATGCTGGGCAATCTCGTAAGAAAATTTTTTGGTAGTCGTAATGATCGAATGGTTAAACGTCTGCGTAAAACCGTTGAAGAAATTAATGACTTAGAATCGAATCTTGCGGCGCTGAGCGATGGCGAATTGCGCGCCAAAACAGACGCCTTTCGTTTGCGCTATCAGCAGGGTGAAAGCCTTGATCAACTATTACCTGAAGCATTTGCGGTGGCGCGTGAGGCAGGTAAACGCGTATTAAAAATGCGCCATTTCGATGTGCAGCTGATTGGCGCTATCGTTATGCACAGTGGCAAAATTTCTGAAATGCGTACGGGTGAAGGTAAAACACTGGTTGCCACCTTGGCAGCCTATTTAAATGCATTGTCGGGCAAAGGCGTGCATGTTGTTACCGTTAATGATTATTTGGCACGCCGCGATGCGGAGTGGATGAGTAAATTATATAACTTTCTGGGCTTAACGGTCGGTGTTGTAGTAGCAGGAATGGGACGCGAAGCTAAACAACAGGCTTATGCTGCAGACATTACCTATGGTACCAATAACGAATTTGGTTTTGATTATTTGCGCGACAATATGGCGTTTTCTTTGGCAGACCGCGTACAACGCGAACTTGTATTTGCCATTATTGATGAGGTCGATTCAATATTGATTGACGAAGCGCGCACGCCGTTAATTATTTCTGGACCTACTAACGATAATTCTGATCTATACGTAAAAATTAATAAATTAATTCCGCGACTTAAACGTCAAATGGAAGAAAATGGTGTTGGGGATTTTAGTGTTGATGAAAAAAGTCGCCAAGCGCATTTAACAGAAGAAGGTCATGATCATGTTGAAGAATTATTAGTTCAGCATGGAATTTTAGAAGAAGGCGATAGCCTTTATGATCCGCGTAATATTAATTTAATGCACCATGTAGATTCATCTTTGCGTGCTCACTTTTTGTATCAACGCGATGTGCATTATGTGGTTGAAAATAATGAAATCGTAATTGTTGATGAATTTACGGGTCGTAAAATGACCGGGCGACGTTGGTCAGAAGGTTTACATCAAGCGGTCGAAGCTAAAGAAAGTGTAAAAGTTCAAAATGAAAATCAAACCTTAGCATCAATCACTTTCCAAAATTATTTTCGACTGTATACCAAGTTAGCGGGTATGACGGGTACTGCCGATACAGAGGCGTATGAGTTTCAAGAAATTTATGGTTTAGAGGTTGTTGTTATTCCTACCCATCGACCTATGGTGCGTGATGATCGTGTAGATCAAATCTACTTAACGCAAGATGGAAAATATAAAGCGATCATTGATGACATTCAAGAATGTTTGAAAGTTGAACGGCCAGTGTTAGTGGGTACAGCATCTATTGAATCTTCTGAATACCTTTCAAAATTATTAACTAAAACGGGTATTCCACACGAAGTATTAAATGCAAAACAACACGCACGAGAAGCCGATATTGTTGCACAAGCCGGTCGTCCTGCGGCTTTAACTATTGCAACCAATATGGCGGGTCGTGGTACCGATATTGTATTAGGTGGAAATGCAGAAGTTGAAATAGCGAAGCTAGAAAATCCAAGTGATGCAGACATTGCTGCGATTCGTGCAGAATATCAAGTGCGTCATGCCGCTGTAATCGCCGCAGGCGGATTACACATTATAGGTACTGAGCGTCATGAATCGCGACGGATCGATAATCAATTACGCGGTCGTGCAGGTCGCCAAGGTGATCCCGGTTCATCAAGATTTTATATTTCTTTAGAAGATAATTTAATGCGTATTTTTGGCGCTAATTTAGCCAATATGATGCAGCGTATTGGTATGAAAGAAGATGAAGCCATTGAACATCCATGGGTATCAAGCAGTATTGAGCGCGCGCAACGTAAAGTAGAAGCGCATAACTTTGATGTGCGTAAGCATGTATTAGAGTATGACGATGTTGCAAATGATCAGCGCAAAGTCATTTATGATCAACGTAGTGCAATTTTACGCTCAGAAGATGTTTCTGAAACAATAGAAGCCATTCGACATGATGTAATTGACAATACGCTTAACCGTTATATTTCATTGCAATCTTTGCCAGAGCAATGGGATGTAGAGGCATTGGAGCATACGTTAACTACGGAATTTGGGCAGCCTTTGCCGGTAAAACAATGGATTGGAGAAGATCAGCAGCTTGATGCGGGTCGTTTGCAAGAACGTATTAAAGCGCAGTTGCATGATGCTTATCACGCCAAAGCCAGTAGTGCCGGCAGTGTCAATGGTGAAGCAACAATGCGTAAAGTTGAAAAATTCTTTTTGTTGCAAGTTTTAGATCATCATTGGAAAGAGCATTTAGCCACGATGGATTATTTGCGTCAAAGCATTGGTTTACGTGGTTATGCGCAGAAGAATCCAAAACAAGAATATAAACGAGAATCTTTTGAATTGTTTGCACGTTTATTGGATGCTATTAAATATGAAGTGGTGAAAGTTTTATATTATGTGCAGTTATCGCAAGAACCCGTGTTAGATGAAATTGCACGACGTGAAGAACCTCGTGATTTGCAGTTTAATCATCCTGCTGCTGAAAACGTGTTAAAAGCGCCAGTAGAAGAACCTGCTGCGTTGGCTGAAAAGCAACCGTATGTACGAGAACAAAAAAAATTAGGCCGTAATGATCCTTGTTTTTGTGGTTCAGGAAAAAAATATAAACAATGCCATGGCCGGTTAGAATCATAAGATGGCGGTAGGTTTATTTGAGCATGACGATTTATGGCCAGTTGAAGGTCTACGTTTGTCCGCAACGTATGCGGGTATCCGCCGCAAACCGCGAGATGATGTTACTTTAATTGAAATTTCTGAAAACGCGACAGTCGCTGCGAGTTTTACCTTAAACCGGTTTTGTGCGGCTCCTGTGCAGTTAGCGAAACTGCATTTAGCTAAAACAACACCTCGCTATTTATTAATTAATGCTGGCAATGCGAATGCCGGTACCGGCGAGCAAGGTATGCAAGCAGCGCGACAAAGTTGCTCTGCATTAGCATCTGCTGCAAAAGTAAGTTTAGAAAATATTTTACCTTTTTCTACTGGCGTGATTGGTGAGCAATTGCCGGTGGATAAATTAACCGCTGTTATTCCTTCATTGTTATCAAATTTAAGCGCAGATAATTGGCCGCAAGCGGCGCAAGCGATTATGACTACCGATACTTTGCCCAAAGCAATTAGTCGTCGTATTGATATCAATGGCAAAGTCGTCACAATTACTGGAATTACTAAAGGTGCTGGGATGATTTGTCCTAATATGGCAACGATGTTGTCGTATATTGCTACCGATGCGGGCATCGCCCAGAATTTATTAAATCAATTACATCGTGAAGCGATTGATGAAAGTTTTAATCGCATTACTATTGACGGTGATACTTCGACAAATGATGCCGCGGTATTGATTGCAACCAATAAAACGGTGGAATTAACAGAAAAACATGCACAATACACAGAGTTTAAAAATTCTTTATTAGAAGTGTATCGTTTTCTGGCGCAGGCTATTATCAGAGATGCTGAAGGCGCAAATAAATTTGTAGCAATTAAAGTTCACGGTGGACGTGATGAGAAAGAATGTTTGGTCGTAGCTTATACCGTTGCGCATTCGCCGTTAGTTAAAACCGCTTTGTATGCCAGTGATGCGAATTGGGGTCGAATTTTGGCAGCCGTGGGACGCGCACCGATTGATGAACTTGATGTGAATGGTGTGAGCATTAGCATTAACGATGTTGTGGTTTTAGTGGATGGTGCAAGATCAACAAGTTATACCGAAGCACAAGGTGCTGCCGCTATGCAGCCCGCTGAAATTACAATTGTAATTGATTTGAGCCGAGGTGCAGCGACAGCCACGGTTTGGACTTCAGATTTAAGTCACGATTATGTCACTATCAACGCCGAATACCGCACCTGATACTCGCAAAAGAATTACGGTTGTTGCTGGCGTTATTCAAGATAGTGCTGGACGTGTTTTAATCGCGAGACGACATAACGATGCTCATCAAGGTGGAAAGTGGGAATTTCCGGGTGGAAAATTAGAAGTTGGTGAATCGCTTTTGCAAGCGTTAGCACGTGAATTAGAAGAAGAGTTAGGCATTCATATACAAAAAACCGCACCATTAATTAGCATCCAGCATGATTATTCTGATAAATCTATTTCATTACATGTATTTCGCGTAAATGATTATTTGGATTGTCCTAGAAGTTTAGAAAATCAACCATTAGCTTGGTGCTGGCCCGACGAATTAAATCCAGAAAATTTTCCTGCGGCAAACGTGCCGATTATTCACGCTTTACAATTGCCGCCTGTGTATGTGGTTAGCGCGGATTGTAAAATAGGTGAGGAAACTGAATTTATTGAAGTGGCAAAATCAGTATTACAAAATGGCGCAAAATTATTGCAGCTTCGCTGTCCAAGTTTACCGAAAAATAGATTTATTAGTTTGGCGCAGACGTTAAAAAACTTATGTGAAACAAAAAGCGCTAAATTAATGCTTAATATGCCGCCTGATGAATTTGATTCATCTATTGGACATGGCCTACATCTATCGTCACATTATCTGCACGCGATAAATAAAAATACATTAACTGATATAGCATGGGTATCTGCAGCTTGTCACGATGTCACTGAATTACAGCGTGCTACAGAATTAGGTGTGAATTTTGCGCTTATTTCCCCTGTCTGTGTAACGCGCAGTCATGCTGAAAAAACGCCACTCGGTTGGGAAAAATTTGCTGAATTAACAGCGCAAGCGAATTTTCCGATTTATGCTTTGGGTGGCATGAATTCGAGCATGATAAAAGAAGTGCAAGCTTTAGGTGCGCAAGGTGTTGCGGGCATTAGTGCGTTTTGGAAAAAATAGACTTTAAAAACCGCAAAGCGCTAATTGGAAACGAATATCTCGATCTGATTGTCCCGAATGTAAATCGGTTGCGGTGGCTTGTAAAAAGCGAATGCTAAAACGATGTCGACCAGCGCTAATAGCAGGGTAGCAAGAAAGTGTTTTGGGTACAAAAACGCGCAATAGTTGAGTGTCTTGATGTGATTGCAAGCTTTCTTCAAAAAAGCCACAGCCTGCAATTTTAGCTTGCGCTGGTGTGCTCTGACGAATGACATTTAAACATAAACTAATTGCATCAATAGCTGTTTTAAAAGGCGTTAACCAAGGTTCAGCAATTTTACGACGCTGGTCACCGTTGAGTCGTAACCAATGGGCGTATGCCGGCAAATCAAATTCACAGGCGCCACCAGGAATAGATAAACGTTGACGTAGGGTGCTAAAAAAGCCATCCGTCTTCATGTGTTGTCCAAGTTGTTCGCGATTTTCGAGTAAATTTTTTAATAACAGTTGTTGGTCGATTAGTATTTTTTCGACTTGGCTGCGCTCGATATGAGGTGTGGTGCGATTGCGAGCAATGGCGCTCTGTTGACGCTCAAGTTCTTTAATGATTTCACTTTTTAAATCGCCACGATTGGCGAGATTGGTTAGCTCTACCAGTGTATGCACCAGCGCATGCGCATCCCATTCGGAGTTTTGCTGCAAATGGTAATCGGCACGGTTAAATAAATTTTCTAAACGTAGAAATGTTCGTATACGTTCGGTGAGAGGGTGTTCATAAATAACGCGGTCTTCTTCGGTATTGGCGTTTTGTGGAGCAGGCGTGTTATATTTTTGTCGAGTTAAATTTAAAAATTCTTGGTGTAAATGTTCAACTTGCGAATCGAGTGTGTCGCTATTTTGTTCATTATTGATAATGTAATCAGCTGCAGCGACTCTTTCTTCTCGACTAATTTGTGCGTCTAAAATATTAGCCACTTGTTCGCGGCTCACGCCATCACGCGCAATGACGCGTTCAATTTGTGAATGTTCTTCGAGATCGACTACCGTAATTTTATCGATCATATCCCAATAGCCAGTATCCACTAGCAATGGAATAACAAATAAACAATATTCAGATTTAACATTCTCTAATTGTTCTAACATGGCAGTACGAATACGCGGATGTAGAATGCTTTCAAGTTTGGCGCGTTGTGAAGAGTCGTTAAATACAATTTCACGTAAGGCGCTACGATTGAGTCGACCTTCAGCATTCAATACCTGACGACCGAAAGTATCAATAATATCGTGTAGCGCTGCTTGTCCAGGTTCGACAAGTTCACGCGCTACAATATCAGCATCAATAACATTGATGCCACGTTTAGCAAATAATTCCGCAACCGTGGATTTGCCGCTTCCAATGCCGCCAGTGAGTCCAACTACTAACATAAATGTGCTTCTTTGTGTTACAGAGGTTGTAGCCAACGCCAATATGATTGATTAATGGCAGTGCCCCATAATAGATAAATCCAACCTGCTCCCGCAAGATAAGGTCCAAAGGGAATAGCGTGATGGCGATCGCGTTTAAAGAAAATAATTAAACTTAATCCAACGATTGAACCTACTACTGCAGATAGAACAATAATTCCTGGCAGTGCTTGCCAACCTAGCCACGCACCGAGCATGGCAAAAAGTTTAAAGTCGCCATAACCCATACCTTCTTTACCTGTGATGGATTTGAAGAGATGGTAAAACAGCCATAAGCTTAAATATCCTGCGGTTGCACCTATGACCGCAGCAGATAAACTGACAAAACCATTTTGTAAATTAATTAATAAACCTAACCAAATAAAAGGTAAAGTAATTTTATCGGGCAGGTAATAAGTTTTAAAATCGATAACCGTTAATGCTAATAACGCCCAAGATAAAACGGCCGCCCATAATGCTAGGATCGTAAAATCAAATTGCCATACTGCAATTGCCGCGAGTATTGCACTGACGCATTCAATAATAGGATATTGCCAGCTAATGGGCGTTTTGCATTGTACGCAACGACCACGTAATAATAGAAAGCTGATGACGGGAATATTTTCCCATGCGCTAATCGCGTGTCCACAATGAGGGCAGCGCGAGCGCGGTGTCATCAGATTAAAAGTTTTTTCAGATATATTTGCAGGCAAATTCTGCGGAGGATTTTTTTGATAGTCTTCCGCTGTTTCGCGCCACTCTAGCATCATCATAATCGGTAGGCGGTGCATCACCACATTTAGAAAACTACCGACTACTAAACCCACCACAATAGCGGCGAACAACAGCAAGCCTATATTAGCTTGTAAAGCAGAAAATATATTTAGCACAATGATTTCCCTGATTTTTTACACCACGGAACCCATTTTGAAAATAGGTAGATACATGGCAACCACTAGACCACCAACGAGCACACCGAGAATAGCCATGATCATTGGTTCTAAAAGGCTGCTTAATGCATCAACCGCGTTATCGACTTCATCTTCATAGAAGTCGGCCACTTTGCTTAACATAGCGTCCACCGAGCCAGATTCTTCGCCGATGGCCACCATTTGCACCACCATGTTGGGGAAAAGTCCGGTGCGTCGCATCGCGGTTTGTAATTGTTCACCTGTTGCAATTTCATCTTTCATTTTCAAAATAGCAGCGGTGTAAATAAGATTTCCAGCAGAACGTGCGACAGAGTCCATGGCTTCAACTAATGGTACGCCTGCTGCAAACATAGTGGCCATGGTACGCGCAAAACGAGCAATAGAAGCTTTGACTAGAATGTCGCCGAAGACGGGGGCTTTTAGTACCAAGCGGTCTATTAAAATACGAAATTTTTCAGAACGTTTTTTAAATTCAATTAAAGTAGCAATACCCGCTACTATTCCACCAAAAACCGCCCACCAATAAGCTTGCAAAAGTTCGGATAAGCCGATAACCATTAACGTAAAGGCCGGTAAATCTGCGCCGAAACCTTTAAAAACCTCTTGGAATTGCGGTACTACAAATAACAGTAAGATGGTGCATACGATCAGCGCAACCACGACCACGGCGGCCGGATAAAAAAGAGCTTTTTTGATTTTGCCTTTAATGGCTTCAGTTTTTTCTTTATAGATGGCGATTTTATCGAGTAGTGTTTCTAAAGTACCGGATTGCTCGCCAGCTGCTACTAAGTTCACAAATAAATCATCAAATTGTTCTGGGTGTTTAGCCAGGGCTTGTGAAAGATTAGAGCCACCTTCTACGTCAGCTTTGATATTCATAATTAAGTCTTGCATGGCTAAATTAGCGTGGCCACGACCGACAATTTCAAAGGCTTGTACTAAGGGAACACCGGAAGACATCATCGTCGCCAGTTGTCGAGCGAAAATGGCAATTTCTTTGGGCGTGATTTTTTTGCCAAAACTACCTAATAGTGATTTGCCTTTTTTCTTAACTTTAATCGGGTTAATGCCTTGTTTACGTAAATTGGCTTTAACGAGTTCTGGACTGAAGCCTTCAACTTCGCCTTTGACACGATTACCACGGCGATCCGTGCCTTCGTAAAGGAAAAATTCTTTTGCGCGTGCTGTTACCGCCATGTTCTTCCCCAATAATACTTAGCTATGTTTAGTCTTTAGTAACGCGGTTTGCTTCGGTCAGTCCGATGAAACCATCTTTTACTTTCTTTAAAGCGGATTGACGTAAATTTTTAATGCCTTCTTTCTGCGCTTGATCGGCGATTTGAATAGCATTGCCGCCTTCCATAATGATACGCGCAATAGCATCTGAAATAGGCAATACCTGATAGATACCAGTACGGCCTTTATAACCGGAGCCACCGCAACGATCACAACCTGCCGGTTTGTAAATTTTAATACCGGCATCAATTTCTTGTTGGCTAAAACCTTCGGCTTTTAAAGCTTCCGCTGGGACATTATCCAGCGCTTTGCAATCGCATAAACGCCGCGCCAGACGCTGCGCAATAATCAGCGTAACGGCAGATGCAATATTAAAAGGTGGCACGCCCATATTAAGCAAGCGCGATAACGTTTGTGGTGCGTCATTCGTGTGTAATGTTGATAAGACCATGTGACCGGTTTGTGCAGCTTTAATCGCGATGTTTGCGGTTTCTAAATCCCGAATTTCGCCGACCATGATCACATCAGGATCTTGGCGTAAAAAGGCGCGTAGCGCAGAAGCAAAATCTAAACCTGCACGAGGATTGACGTTAACCTGATTAACGCCGGGCATATTAATTTCGGCCGGATCTTCCGCCGTTGAGATATTGCATTCCGGAGTATTTAAAATATTTAAACCGGTATATAAAGATACAGTTTTACCGCTGCCGGTAGGACCTGTGACTAAGATCATGCCGTAAGGATTGCCTAGCGCTTTCATATACGCGGCTTTTTGTTCGGGCTCGTAACCTAAGGCATCAATTCCGAGTTTAGCGCTAGAAGGATCCAAAATTCGTAATACAACTTTTTCGCCAAATAAAGTGGGGCAACTGTTTACCCGGAAATCAATGGCGCGGGTTTTAGAAACTTTTAGTTTAATTCGGCCGTCTTGTGGCACGCGGCGTTCGGAAATATCCATGCGCGACATTACTTTAATACGTGCGGTAATACGCACCGACATATTTAAAGGTGGCTTGGCTACTTCGTACAACATGCCGTCAATGCGAAACCGTACTCGATAAAATTTTTCGTAAGGTTCTAAGTGAATATCCGATGCGCCTTTATTAATAGCATCTAGCAGCACTTTGTTAACAAAGCGCACCACTGGAGTATCATTAGCGCCTTCAACACCGCCAGTGTCTTTAGCGCGGGCATCATCATCGCCGCCGCTAATATCTAAGTTTTCTAGATCATCATCCAAATCCCCTAGATCTTGCATAGAGGTATCTTTGGCACTCAATGCCACATCAATTAAACGATTGAGTTTATTCGCTTCAACAATAAGGGGTTCGGTAGGTGTGCCAGTGTTAAATTTTATTTCATCTAAGGCGACCAAATTCATCGGGTCGGCGATGGCGACAAATAAACGATTACCACGTTTATAAAGCGGCAGCGCTTGGTGCGTGCGGCTTAATTTTTCATCGAGTAATTCTTTAGGCAAAGAATCCATGTCGAACGTGCTGATATCGAACACGGGAATTCCAAATTCACTGCCTGCGGCGATCGCAATGTGGGCGGCATTAAGCTTTTTCTCTTCCACTAAATAGCTAGCTAAGCTGACTTTTTGTTTTTTAGCGTTAATCTGGGCGTCATTAACTTGGTCGGCGGTGATTAAACCGTCTTGTACCAGTCGTTTTGCTAAACCGCTTAGTTTTATATTGGACGCAGGTGTCACCATTAGAAGTTCACATCCTCGTTATTGAGAGTCCATTTGAGATGCTTCATGTTAGGGGATGCTTAAAATATGTCAATTCTTTAATTAAAACGTAACGTTAGCATTTGTTGTTAAAAAAACAGGTAACATTTTCTGGCTAGTTTTCTGTTTTGCAAAGAAAAGAGCCTGCAAATGTGCAGGCTCTTTGTTTACTAAGACTTATATATTACGAACGGCAATTTGCAGGTCTGTATTTAGCGTCTAAATCACCACCAGTACAATCCCATTTGATAGAACCAGTGGGTGGTGTACCTGATACTAAAGCGCCGTTATCATCAGTGGGTACCAACGTGATTGTCTTTCCATTACCACCAGAAGCATCGGTATAAGATATGGTAATCGTACCATTCGTATCATCTAAATCTACACCGCCTACATTATCGGTGACTGCAGGAGCGCTCCAACCGGAGTTTAGAGGAGTAGCAGAAGCTGCATTTTCTGCTACTGTGGTTTTAGCAGAAGCAGCCATACTAAGGCCTTCAGTAACACGAGCGCGGACTAGGTAATCCTGATAAGCGGGTAAGGCAATAGCGGCTAAGATACCGATAATGGCTACCACGATCATCAGTTCGATGAGGGTAAAACCTGATTGCATTTTTTTCATGGGAGATCTCCAGAGAGGTTAGTTGAACATCACGATCAACGTGGGCTGACCTGATTGCTGTTAAGAAAAGCAGCTTGTGTGCCAAGTGTTTTATGCTGAATTAACTTATTTTTTATTTAAATATCAAACAGTTACACTTTTATTGCCAAAGTAAAAAAACCAGCTGACAGACTTGGTCAGTTTTAGACAGGCTTTTACCGCTGAAGCGGCAAGATTCTGTCACTAGCCATTAACAGCTTTACTCTAAACCGAGTTTTTTGATGCGATAACGCAGTTGGCGAAAGCTCAAACCTAATACTTCCGCTGCGCGGGTTTTGTTCCAGCGGGTTTGTTCTAGGGCTTGCAGGATAGATTCACGTTCTTGATCGGCGAGTTGATGGTCAAGATTGGCATCGTTGTCCGTGTCATAACCGAGATTAGGATGGTCCTTGGTTGAGGGATAGTTGCTAGCCAGGGCTTCATCCGGCAAATTGATATCGGCGGCGGTTAAAAGGCTATGCTCACTTAAAGCCACCGCGCGTTCTAGAATATTTTCCAATTCGCGCACATTCCCCGGAAATGGATAATCCTGCAGTAATGCAATCGCTGAGTCTTCTAACTGCACATTCGTTGCGCCGTATTCATGGGCGATAGTGTCGAGTAAATGTTTAGCCAATAAAGGAATATCGCTGACCCGATCGCGTAAGGCCGGCACGTCTACTTGGATCACATTCAAGCGGTAATACAAATCTTGGCGGAATTGTTGTTGTTCAACCCGTTGACGCAAATCTTGATGCGTAGCACTGAGGATACGCACATCGACATGTTGTTCGCGGTTGCTGCCCACCGGGCGAATCGCTTTTTCTTGAATAGCGCGCAGCAATTTGACTTGCATATGTGCTGGCAACTCGGCGATTTCATCTAAAAACAAGGTTCCGCCTTGGGCGCTCAGGAATAAACCTTCTTTATCCGCTACCGCACCGGTGAAACTGCCTTTGGCATGCCCAAAAAATTCGCTTTCCATTAATTCCGTGGGGATAGCGCCGCAGTTGACTGCCACGAAGGGTTTGTCTGCCCGTGGACCTTGCGCATGAATCAATCGCGCCACGCGTTCTTTACCGGTGCCCGATTCACCATATATAAAGACCGGAGCTTGGCTGCGTGCGAGCTTGGCAATGAGTCCACGCAATGCATGCATGATCGGAGATTCGCCGAGTAATAACTGAGTATTAGCATTGGTTTTAACGGACAGCGTTTTATTAGTATTACTGCTTAGTTTTAAAGCGCTGCTAACCATTTCACGTAGATTTTTTAAGTCCACCGGTTTTGATACAAAATCAAAGGCACCGAGTTTTAAGGCTTTAATCGCCGCTTCCATATTGCCGTGCGCGGTAATCATCGCCACCGGTGTGTTGGGACAGTGTTGTTGAATATGGGCAATGACGTTAAGACCATCGCCATCGGGTAAACGCATATCGGTTAAACATAAATCATACGATTCAGTTTTTAGTTGTTGAATAGCTGCTTGAAAAGTTTGTACCGCATGCGTTTGTAAACCCATACGACCTAAGGTGATTTCGAGTAACTCACAAATATCGGGTTCATCGTCAACGATCAAAACTTTGCGGATGGGGCTCATGTGTAACTCGCGATTAACGGGTAATTAATTAGTAGCATCGATCAAACCGAGTTGTGCTGGATCAGCAAATTCTATGCGGAAACACGCACCCATATTACTGTTACGACAATCAATATGCGCGTGATTGAACTCACATAATTCCCGCACAATATAAAGACCGAGGCCGGCACTTTTTTCGCCACACGAATAAAAGGGTTCAAAAATACGATCACTTTCTTCGGGGCTGATACCGCTACCTTGATCGGTAAATTCTAAAAAATAATGACCGAGATTATCGTAACCTGCGGTGATGGTGATGAATAAATCGCCCGCGTTATTCCGACCGTATTTCATACTGTTAATCGCGAGGTTGGTTAATATTTGATGCAGTTGCGAAGGATCAAAACCAATTTGTAGTTCTGGCGGGTCAATACTTAGAGTGAAAGTAGTTGCCGGTAATTGCTGCTGATGACAAAAATCATTTTTAAAATCATCTAAACAGCTGTGCAAGGTAATCCATTCAGGTGTAATCGCGTCGCGGCGTGAGAGCTGCATAATATTTTCAATAATGCTGTTAATGCGTTCGGTTTGCTGCTGAATAATGCGCGACAAACGTGCGTCTTCCGTATTGGTTTCTTCGAGTAATTGCGCCGCATGTTGAATAGCCGAAAGTGGATTGCGAATTTCATGCGCGATACTCGCCGTTAAGCGGCCTAAGGAAGCCAGTTTGACGTGTTGTAATTCACGTGAATAAGGCGTGGTGTCTTCCAAGATGATTAATGTACCTGCGGCACCTTCTGCACCTAATGGCATAAAATGAGGCTGTAATTCAAAAGGGCTGCCGGGATTGCGAATGCGCGCGGGTTGTTGCGCGGGCCGATTAAGCCACAGTTGGTAACGCACGTTTAATTCATTAGAAATACTTGCCAGTGTTTGCAATACAACATCATTATGTAAATTTAATTGTAAGCGTGCAGAGCGATTAATGAGACGAATACGTAGCGTAGGATCAACGACTATTACACCGCTTTGCATTTGTTGAATAATATGTTCGTTTAGTTGGGCAAGATTGCGAATATCCAAACTGCGTTGGCTTGCCAGTTGTTCGCTCTCATAAACACGGCGGCTCAACAACATGGTTAAAATAGCGGTAGCAAAAAATGCGGCGCTTAAACCACCGGCTTGAGTATAAGAAGCAGTGGACGTGCCTATCGTTAAATGGGAATACAGTTGTTCAAACAAAACCGCTAAGGTGTTAACCGCTGCAAATACCAAACTCGCCATGCCGGGCAGTAATAAACCGGCGGCAACCACATTGACCACCAGTAACATTGCAATGCCGTTATTCATGCCGCCGCCAGCGTGCATCATTAAGACTAATAAAATAGTATCGGCAGTGAGTTGGGCGTAAACCTGCGCGATGTAATGCGGATATTTAAAACGCGTCGTTAATACCCAAATAACCGCTAACAGCGTGAAGCCGCTGCAACTCAGTGCAAACAACGTTTGTTTGGTGGATGAAGGATCCACAAAAGCGATGCCCCAGAAAAATCCTGCGGCAAGTAAACTGCCTAACAATAAACGATATAAAGCAAATAACTGGATGGAATACCACGATTGCTGATCCAGTTGTTGATGCAATGAAACATCCGCACTGCTGATCAGCGTGCCAGTATCATCTGCATCGTCAGCATTAGAACCACGCGTTTTGGGTGTTAGCGCAGCAGCCATTGTTGACGATGTGCATCACAACAAAAGAAACGATCTTGCGTGCGCAAAGCCTCCGATTCGGGAATGTGTAAGCTGCAAAAACTACAAAGCACCATCGATTCACCAATGGGTTTACCTCTTGGAGGAGAGGAGGGTTTATTAGGCGCTGCGGGGGATTGAGGTTCAGACGAATGAGCAGCGTCGCCGCGTAATTGGCGAATTAATCCGCGTAAGCTCCACAAGATGAGCAGAATCCCAATGAAAAAAATAATTAAACGCATTTTGCCTCAGCCGACATATTCAAGGAAAATAGCTCCTTCAATTCTTTGTGTTAGTGTGTGCTCATGAAATCCAGCTTACGTATTGCTTTAGCGCAGATCAATCCCATCGTGGGTGATTTAGCCGGGAATGCGCAACGTATTATAAACGCCTGCCAGCGTGCGGTCACAGATTATCAAGCCGATATCGTCGTATTTCCCGAATTGGCGCTGTGCGCGTATCCGCCTGAAGACTTATTGTTTCGCGAAGGGTTTCATGCGGCAATGGAGAGTGCAGTGCAGCACATTGCACAGCAAACGAAGAAGTTGAATATTACGCTGGTACTTGGTTATTCCCGTGAACATCAGGATCAACACGGTCAGCAGCAGCGTTATAACGCCGCGACTGTATTAAGCCAAGGGAAAAGCACCTTGGTTTATGATAAACATGCTCTGCCTAATTATGGCGTGTTTGATGAGTTACGTTATTTTCAAGCAGGTGATCAAGTCGGCGTTTTTGATTGTCATGGTTATCGTTTGGGTCTCACTATTTGTGAAGATATTTGGCAAGTCACACCCGCGCAACAAGCCTGCGCGGCAGGTGCGCAGATTATTTTAAATTTAAATGCATCACCTTTTCATTTAGGCAAAGCGCATAAACGTTTAGAAATTTTGCGACAACGCATTAAAGAAACGCAATGCCCCATTATTTACGTCAACATGGTGGGCGGCCAAGACGAATTAGTTTTTGATGGTGGATCTTTAGCGCTAGATGCTGACGGTGCTGTTATTGTGCAAGCACCGGTATTTGTTGAATCCATTACGGCAGTTGAATGGGACGGGAAAAATTTACAAGCGTTGAGTAATAACAACGCCACCTTATCTGATGATGCATTGTTATACGAAGCATTAGTGTGTGGCGTGCGCGATTACGTTATAAAAAATGGTTTTAAAGGTGTGTTGTTAGGTTTGTCCGGCGGCATTGATTCTGCAGTGACCTTAGCGATTGCAGTAGATGCTTTAGGCGCAGAAGCAGTGCAAGCGGTGATGTTGCCGTCACGTCATACGGCGCAAATAAGTTTAGATGATGCGGCATTGATGGCGCAATTATTAAAAGTGGATTATCAAGTGTTGTCGATCGAAGCAACATTTACCGCGCTACAACAAACTTTAGCGCCATTGTTTGGTGATTTACCAACAGATGTTACTGAAGAAAATATGCAGGCACGTTGCCGCGGTATTTTGTTAATGGCATTGTCGAATAAACAAAGTTATCACGCGCGCCGATTATTGTTAACCACGGGCAATAAAAGCGAAATGGCCATGGGTTATGCAACTTTGTATGGCGACATGGCCGGTGGTTTTGCACCCTTAAAAGATGTGAGTAAACAATGGGTTTATCGTTTAGCGCATTATCGAAATAGTTTAGGTATGGTTATTCCGCAGCGAATTATCACGCGGCCACCATCAGCGGAATTAGCGCCTGATCAAAAAGATGAAGACAGTTTGCCGCCGTATGAAATGCTTGATCAGATTTTAAGTTTATACGTTGAACAAGAACGTTCGATAGAAGCAATTGTTGCGCAGGGTTTTGATGCGACAATCGTGCGTGACGTGGTGCGTAAAGTAAATCTTAACGAATACAAACGTCGGCAATCAGCGCCTGGCGTCAAAGTAACGCTGCGTGCGTTTGGTCGTGAACGTCGTTATCCCATCACTAACGCTTACGATAAATAAAATTTATTTATCGGTGGTCGTTGCGGTTTTATTAAACATTAACACTTGGTTAGTGATTGCAGCTTGGTCAGGCAAATTCACATTATTATAAGCTTCGGCCAAAATTTCTAAAGCGCGTTGAGTGCTATGCGTTTCGCTAAATAATTCTAGTACACCATTCGCTCGATTAGCGGCTGCAATATACGCTTTACGTTTTAAATAAAACTCGGCAACTTTAATTTCATGTTCGGCTAATTCATTACGCAAATAAATCATGCGACGGTGAGCATCGGCTGCGTAAACACTGCTAGGAAAACGTTCGACTAATTTACCAAAATCATGAAAAGCATCTTGCAAGGGTTTTAGTTCAAAATCCGCGGGGTCACGTGGAAACCAACTATCAAAAAAACCTTTTTCTCGTTCGAAGTTGGCTAAGCCTTTTAAGTAATAAGCATAATCAACATTGGGATGAGTAGGATTCATGCGAATAAAACGATCAGCTTGCACAATCGCACGATCGGGTTGACCGAAACGATAATAAGCATAAGCCAACGCTAATTGAGCTTGCAAAGCGTACGCGCTAAATGGAAAGCGAGATTCTAAACTTTCGAAATGGCCAATGGCCGTTTCAAACTGGCCATATTCCATCGATGTTTTGGCTTTTTCGTACAAAACTCGCGCAGATACTTGCTCATCGTTGCCATCACTTGCGCAGCCGCTGAGTGCGTTTAAGAGTAAAACACCGCCTAGCAATAACGCTTGGCGTAATAAACGCGATGATTTAACGATAAACCCAGTACGCATAAACTTAAACCTGTTCTCGTGAGGCGGCAGATTGTATCCTATTTCCCCTTTTGCTCATAAGACCATTGCCATGACCGATGTTGATCGCCAGATTGATTCCCAGATTGATTCCCAGACCGTTGCTATACCGGAGGACCATGCGGGAGAACGTCTGGACAAGGTATTGGCAATTTTGTTTCCTGATTATTCTCGCAGCCGTTTACAGACCTGGTTAAAAGAAGGCCATATTTTGCTCGATGGCGAACCCGTTGCTGCGCGTACCAAAGTGTTGAGTGGTCAAGTGTTGCAAGTGAGTTTGCCTGAACGTATTGAGGTTAAGACCATTGCACAACCTTTGCCGTTGGATGTTTTGTACGCCGACGATGACATTATTATTATTAATAAAGCGGCAGGTCGTGTCGTGCATCCTGCGGCAGGTAATGCCGATGGCACTTTGCAAAATGCTTTGTTGCATCATTTTCCCGAAACTGCGCATTTGCCACGTGCCGGAATCGTGCATCGTCTCGATAAAGAAACCACGGGCGTGATGGTGGTTGCGCGCAGTGAGCGTGCACATAAACATTTAGTAGAACAATTACAAGATCACAGCATGGGTCGTGAATATCTCGCCTTAGTTGATGGTGTTTTAGTTGCAGGTTCTACTATCGAGACCGAAATGGGTCGTCATCCCGTCGATCGTAAGCGGCGTGCGGTGTTGCAATTTGGCGGCAAAGTTGCGATCACGCATTATCGTGTTGAACAACGTTTAAGTCCGTATACATTATTGCGCGTGAGTTTAGAAACCGGTCGCACTCATCAAATTCGCGTACATATGGCGCATATACGTAAACCGATTGTAGGTGATCCCTTGTACGGTGGCCGTTTAAAATTACCCAAAGGCGCTAGCGAAGAATTAAAACAAGCCTTGCGCGCTTTTCCGCGTCAAGCCTTGCATGCGGAAACATTGCATTTAATTCATCCGCATACAGAAGCAGCCATGCACTTCACAGTGCCCATGCCGGATGATATGCAGCAGTTGTTGCAGTGTTTAAAAGCTGAGCTACAAAATCCTGCGTATGGTAAATAAAACGCTCAATCAAGATTGGATTACACCGCTGTGGCCGGCGCCAAAAAATGTGAGAGCAGTCAGCACCACGCGTCAGCTTGCTGAACCCGCAACATCCCTGTATGCGAATGGGTATGCGAATGGGTATGCGAATTTTAATTTAGCGACGCACGTGGGTGATGATGCGTCCAGTGTGCAAAACAATCGCGCTATCTTGCGCAACACGCTGAATTTACCAAATGAACCGGTTTGGTTAAATCAAGTACACGGTACGGACATTGTTTATTTGCGTGACACATCATCGGGCGATGCAGCGACGATGTTAACAACGCCGCCGGCCGCCGATGCCACCATTAGTCAAACGCAACAAGCAGTAGCCGTGGTCATGACGGCAGATTGTTTGCCAGTTTTATTGTGTGACCAAGCCGGCACCGTGGTCGCTGCCGTGCATGCGGGTTGGCGCGGTTTAGTCAATGGTGTATTGCAAGCGACCGTTCAAGGCATGAATGTTCCGGCTGAGCAATTATTGGCGTGGTTGGGCCCCGGCATTGGCGCGGCTGTTTATGAAGTAGGTGAAGACGTGCGCCAAACATTTTGCGCAGCCGATCCTGCGTATGCGGCTATGTTCAAGGTTTCTCCCGCACGCCCCACTCATTACTTATTGGATATGGTCGGCGCGGCGCGGCTGGCTTTGCAAAGTGTCGGTGTATACCAATTATATGGAGGGGAATATTGCACCTACCAAGAATCTCAGCGTTTTTACTCCTACCGTCGTGATGGCGTGACAGGTCGGATGGCCAGCCTAATATGGCTGTCGTGATGTAGAGACAAAAGATTGCGCGCGGCGCGGCTGGCCTTGCAAAGTGTCGGTGTATACCAATTATATGGAGGGGAATATTGCACCTACCAAGAATCTCAGCGTTTTTACTCCTACCGTCGTGATGGCGTGACGGGTCGGATGGCCAGCCTAATATGGCTGTCGTGATGTAGAGACAAAAGATTGCGCGCGGCGCATAATGCGCGGCCATTCACTTCCCCATTTAATTTTAGCGTTATGTCAAATTCTACAAAACAATCTGCACTGGTGTTAGGTGCGCTCGGTGTCGTCTTCGGCGATATCGGTACTAGTCCTATTTATACGATGCGCGAAGTATTTTCAGGCGGTCACGCTTTAGCGCCCACCGTTGCTAATGTGCTCGGTATCTTGTCGCTGATCTTTTGGTCTTTATTACTCGTCGTCGCATTAAAATATGTTGCCTTCATTATGCGCGCCGATAATAAAGGTGAAGGTGGCATCATGGCCTTGATTGCTTTGAGTCAACGAGCAGTCGGTAATAACGGACGTTTGAGTTGGATCTTAATGTCGCTAGGTATTTTTGGCGCCGCATTATTTTATGGCGACTGCGTTATCACCCCCGCCATTTCAGTGTTATCAGCGGCTGAAGGTCTGAAAGTCGCCGCGCCTCATTTAGAACATTTTGTTATTCCGATTGCGCTAATTATTTTAACGGGCATGTTTTTATTTCAACACAAAGGCACGGGCGGTATGGGCGCATTATTTGGTCCAGTGATGTGCGTTTGGTTTTTAACCCTGGGTGTATTGGGCGCGATAAGTATCGTGCAATATCCCGAAGTATTAGCAGCGATAAATCCGTATTACGCAGTACAACATTTTGTTCAACATAAAGCCCAAGGATTTTTTGTACTAGGTTCAGTCGTGCTCGCGGTCACGGGCGCAGAAGCTTTATATGCTGACATGGGACATTTTGGTAAACGCTCGATTCGTATTGCATGGTTTGGTTTAGTTTTTCCAGCATTATTGCTGAATTATTTTGGTCAAGGCGCTTTAATAATTCACGATGCTACGGCTGTTACAAGTCCGTTTTATTTATTAGCGCCGAGCTGGGGTTTGTATCCGCTGATTATTTTAACAACCGCGGCGACCGTGATTGCTTCACAAGCGGTGATCTCCGGTGCATTCTCCATCACACGTCAAGCGGTGCAACTAGGTTATATACCGCGCATGGTTATACAACACACCTCTGATGAAGCTATTGGTCAAATCTATATTCCATTTGTAAATCGTATGTTGTTCGTCGGTGTGATTGCATTAGTGTTAGGTTTTAAATCATCTAGTAATTTAGCAGCTGCTTATGGTATTGCCGTAACGGGCACAATGGCGATTGATACCATTTTAGCGTTTGTCGTGGTGCGCACGGTGTGGGGCTGGGGCTGGGGTACTACGATTGCCGGCCTGGTATTTTTCTTAACCATCGATTTAGCATTTTTTGGCGCGAACATACCGAAAATTGTGCATGGTGGTTGGTTCCCATTACTCATTGCTGCCGTGTTTTTTACGGTATTAACTACATGGAAACGTGGCCGTCAGATCTTGGCAGCACGCATGCAAACAAATGCATTTCCATTAGAACCTTTTATGGATGATTTAGTTAATCATTCTGTGCAACGAGTGCCTGGCACTGCTGTGTTTTTATCCAGCAATCGTGAAAACACCATGCCGCATGCGATGTTGCATAATTTAAAACACAATAAAATATTGCATGAGCGCGTGATTTTATTAACCTTAGTGCCGCGCGATATTCCTTACGTAAAAGATGTTGATCGTGTGAAAGTTATACCTTTAGGTAATAACTTTTATCGGGTAACAGTGGATTATGGTTTTAAAGATGATCCTAATATCCCTTACGCATTAAATCTATGCATCGCGAAAGGTTTGGATTTTGACATGATGGACACCACGTTCTTCTTGAGTCGTCAAACTGTCATTGCATCGAAGACGCCCGGTATGGCGATTTGGCGTGAACATTTATTTACTGGCATGGTGCGCAATTCGGGTAGTCCCGCTTCCTACTTTAAAATCCCTACCAATCGTGTGGTGGAACTTGGTATGCAAGTAGAGATTTAAAAAATAGCGCTTTTCTATTTGGTTCGGCTTATGTGCAAATTCGTAATCGTCGCCTGAACTTTATAAAAACCGCGCTATCCATTCTAGGAAGCTCATTCCTTATAAGTTAGTTAGAAGACATATTAGTGATATCCATATTCGTTATGCTTGTTGTAATAATGTCGGTGTAAGATTCCGCCGATATCTATTTAGTCAAACGCACAACCAGTGCAGCTGGAGTTCATAGTGGCGCGAACCGCAAACCCTCAATCCTCATATATTCGTTGGGGTTTTATTTTATTAGCGATTGGCGTGGTCGGCTGGATCATATGGTCGCGCTTAACGCCTGCGGGTAATTCTTTTAAACCATCTAAACAAGTGATTGTTGAATTACACGCAGTGGAAATAAAAAAGGTCACAGAAACCGTAGAGGCTGCTGCGATCTTGTTGCCGAATGAAATTATTGATATTACCGCACGGCAAGATGGCCGTTTAACTAAAGTGTATTTCAAAGAAGGTAGTCGCGTTAAAAAAGGCGATATCTTGGTGAGTTTAGATACCGATGCAGAAAGTGCGCAGCTAGAAGCGGCGCGCGTTTTAATGGATCGCGCGCGCGTAGAAGCCGCACAACAAAAACAATTATTGGATAAAGGCACCATTTCGGCGATGCAATATGCGCAAGCGCAGGTGCAAGTCACCGAAGCAGAAAAAGATTTTCAAGATTTTAACAATCAGTTTCTCAGCAGCGGTCTGCGTGCACCGTTTAGTGGTCGTGTAGGTTTACGGTTGGTGTCGCCCGGCGCCTTAATTAAAAGTGGTAGTAAAATCACGACTTTGATTGATGACAGTGTTTGGATGGTGCGCACTCAAGTGGCGGGTCAAGATGCCAACCAAGTACGGCCCGGATTAAAATTTCAATTAAAAATCCCCGCAATCGAATCAACACTTTCAGGTACTGTCGTTGCGATTGATTCTGCATTAGATGAAACCACGCGTACCTTGGGCGTGTTAGGTAAATTAGATAATATTCCTGCGGCTATTCGCGCTGATCTACACGCCAATCAATATGCGGTAGTTTATTTAAATACCTTAACGCGTGCAGCGATGATAGTGCCTGAAGAAGCGCTGGTCGCGAATGGCGAAGCAAAATTTGTTTACGTTATTGAAAATAATAAAGCGCGTATGCAGCGTATAGAGATCGGTATGCGGCAACCAGGGATTGTAGAAATTCGCAGCGGTTTAAAAGTAGGCGAAATGATTGCAGTGGCAGGTTTGCAAAAATTACGTGACGGTGTTGATGTTACGATTGCTACTGCCGAATCATCATCCGTTGCGCCAGTCGTACCGACTGCCGCCAACAGCAAGTGATAAATCATGTATCCCTCTGACCTTGCGATTCAACGTCCGGTTTTTACTATTGTTTTAAGCCTATTGTTAGTCGTTTTAGGTTTGGCGGCATTTGATCGTTTGCCTATCCGCGAATATCCCGATATTGATCCTCCTATAATTTCTATCTCCACTGTCTATGTGGGCGCAGCAGCGGATGTTATCGAGCGTGATATCACTCAACAAATTGAATCGGCGGTTAGTGGTGTTGAAGGTATTAAACGCATTACTTCTACGAGTCGTGATGAAGTATCGAGTGTCACGATTGAGTTTGAATTATCGCGCGATGTAGACGCCGCCGCGAATGATGTGCGCGATAAATTAGCGCGCGTACGACGTGCTTTGCCCGATGAAGCAGAAGAATCACAAGTATCTAAAGCGGATGCTGATTCCAGTCCGATTTTATGGATGGGTTTATCCAGTCCGCAATATTCTGGTTTGGAATTAACCGACTACGCGGTGCGCAATTTACAAGACCGTTTTTCCAGTGTCCCCGGCGTTGCTTCAGTAACATTAGGCGGCGGACAATTTTATGCGATGCGCGTTTGGTTGAATCGTGAAGCGATGGTAGCTTACGGCGTAACTGCAAATGATGTAGTGCAAGCTATTCGTGCAGCCAATGTAGAGTTACCTGCTGGGCGTATTGAATCTTTGCAGCGCGAATTCAGCGTGCGTTTAAAAACCCGTTTATTAGATAAAGAATCTTTTGGTCGCATTGTGGTGTATCAAAATCAAGGCCGTATCGTGCGCTTGAATGATATCGCTAAAATTAATTTGGATACCGATACGAATCGTCGTGAAATGTATCTTAATGGTAAAGGTATTGTCGGCTTAGGCATTGTTAAACAATCTAAAGCCAACACCTTAGATGTTTCCAAAGGTGTGCGGGCTGAGTTAGCAAAAGTTCAAGACGCATTGCCCGATGCTCTACAAATAAATGTTATTTATGATAGCGCTTTATTTATCGAAGAATCCATTCATGAAGTCGTCATTGCTTTAGGGATCGCCATTTTATTAGTAGTCGGTGTGATTTATGGATTCCTTGGTAATTGGCGCGCTACTTTGATTCCCGCAGTGGCGATTCCGGTATCTGTAATCGCGAGTTTCATGGTGCTCGGTGCCTTAGGATTCACGATTAATATTCTTACCTTGTTAGCGTTTGTATTAGCTATTGGCTTGGTAGTAGATGATTCTATTATTGTATTAGAAAATGTTTATCGGCGTATGGAACAAGGTGAATCACCTTTAGTTGCGGCGTATCGCGGTTCGCGACAAATTACCTTTGCAGTAATTGCCACAACCTTAGTGTTGGTTTCAGTGTTTTTACCCTTGTCGTACATGCAGGGCAATGTCGGTCGTTTGTTTACTGAATTTGGCGTAGCGTTAGCAGCGGCAGTATTGTTTTCCAGTGTGGTAGCGTTAACGCTTACGCCGATGATGTGTGCGTTAATGCTGCAATCGTCGCAAGCACATCAAAAAGCCGGCCAATGGTTTGCAGTTGTTAATGATACTTTTGCGCGTTGGGTGGAAACTGCGCAACATTATCGCGGCCGCATTTTTATTGTCAGCGCTATTTTGGCTTTGGGGGCTGTAGGTCTTTATATGGTATTGCCTGCAGAAACCACACCGATTGAAGACCGCAGTATTATTTATATTCGCTTTTCTACACCTGATGGTTCCAGTCTTGAATACACGCGAGCGCAAGGTCAGAAAATAGAAAAAATTGTTAATCAATTAAAAGCAACGGGTGAGCTCGGCACTTTCTTTTTTATGGTGGCTCCGTCTAATAACAGTATCGGCGAAGTGAATAGTGGGTTGGGCATTGCGCGGTTAGTACCGATTGAACAACGAACGCGTTCACAAGAAGAAATTAAAAATCAAATTTTGCCACAGTTATTAAAATTACCTGGCGTGCAAGCATTTGCTATTAGCCCTATGGGTTATGGACAAAATAGTGGTGCGGGCCGTACCCCGTTGCAAGTAGTGATTGGTTCGTCAACGTATGCGCAAGCTGAAACGTGGGCAAATCAATTGCTTGATAACGTGCGTGAAAATTCTCAATTATTAAATCCTGACATTGATTATAAAACAGCGAAGCCAGTCATTAATGTCAGTATCAATCGCGATAAAGCCGCGTTAGCAGGTATTAGTGCCGCAGATGTCGCGGAGACTTTGCAAGTGTTGTATGGCTCGAGAACAGTCTCTACCTTTATTGATCGTAATGAAACTTATGACGTGATTTTGCAGTTGCCAGCAAGTCAGCGACGAGTGCCACAAGATATTGGTCGTAGTTATATTCGTGCGCTGGATGGACAAATGGTGCCTTTATCCAATTATATTGATATTGCTGAAAGCGCCACGCCCAAAGAATTAAGTCGAGTGAATCGCCTGCCCGCTGTTACCTTGTCGGCAGCGCTCGCGCCGAATTATGCTTTAGGTGATGCCTTGAATGATATGCAACGTCGCATTAAACAAACGTTGCCTGCTGATGCAGCAATAAGTTATTCCGGTTTATCGTTGGAATATTATGAAGCGAGTGGCGCGTTGTGGATTACTTTTGGCTTAGCGTTAATAGTTGTGTTTTTAGTATTAGCCGCGCAATTTGAAAGCTGGATTCATCCCTTAACCATCATGTTGACCGTACCCATTGCCATTACAGGTGGTTTATTGAGTTTATGGTTAGCCGGTATTAGCTTAAATATTTTTAGTCAGATTGGTTTGCTGATGCTGGTTGGATTAGTAGCTAAGAATGGTATTTTGATTGTGGAATTTGCTAATCAATTGCGCGGCGAAGGTTATGCTGTAGCCGATGCAGCATTGCAAGCCACTAAACAACGCTTTCGTCCTATTATGATGACCACTATTGCCACTATCTTAGGCGCCGTCCCATTAGTTTTATCGAGTGGTGCAGGCGCAGAAAGTCGTAGTGCATTAGCCATAGTGATTATTGGTGGGATGATGTTTGCTACCTTTGTTAGTTTGTTTCTAATCCCAGCGGTTTATATAGTGTTAGCACGTTTTGTTGCAGCTCCTGGCCAAATCACTCAGCAGTTGCAACGGGAAGGCGAAATTTTGTAAGTCCTCTTGAAACTTCCTGCCTTCGTCTATACTTCTGTGCTCACTCAGTGCTAAAAGCATAAGTCTTAGTGGCCGGTATCAATCATTTACAAGGTAGGGTTTTGCAGATGCGGATCGAGAAATTAACCAGCAAATTTCAAGCAGCATTAGCCGATGCGCAGTCATTAGCAGTAGGACGCGAACATCAGTTCATTGAATCGGCGCATGTATTAGCTGCAATTCTAAATCAACAAGACAGCACCTTTAATCACTTGCTGACGCAATCAGAAATCAAAACCGCTGCGTTACGTACCGAGTTGAATGCTTATTTAGATAGCTTGCCACACGTGCAAGGAGCGGGTGGCGATTTACAAATCGCGAATGAGCTTAATAAAGTATTTAATATTTGCGACAAACTTGCGCAACAACGCAAAGATCAATTTATTGCCAGCGAATTATTATTGCCTGCAATCTTAGAGGCGGGCGGTGCAGCTGCTGAAATATTAAAAAAGCTTAGTCCTAGACCGGATGGCTTGAAAAAATTAATCGAAAAAAACATAGATGAATTGCGCGGAGGTCAGCGTGTGGACGATGCGAACGCAGAAGAAAATCGACAAGCGTTAGAAAAATACACTATCGATCTGACGCAACGCGCTGAACAAGGCAAGCTAGATCCCGTCATTGGTCGCGATGATGAAATTCGTCGCGCTATTCAAGTGTTACAACGCCGCACTAAAAATAATCCCGTATTAATCGGCGAACCTGGCGTGGGTAAAACCGCCATCGTTGAAGGTCTTGCGCAACGTATTATTAATGGTGAAGTGCCGGAAGGTTTAAAAAACAAACGTGTATTGTCGCTCGACATGGGTGCGTTAATCGCGGGCGCAAAATTTCGCGGTGAATTTGAAGAACGTCTGAAAGCCGTATTAAAAGATTTAGCCAAACAAGAAGGCCAAATCATTTTATTTATTGATGAAATTCATACGATGGTAGGTGCCGGTAAAGCTGACGGTGCAATGGATGCCGGCAATATGTTGAAACCTGCGTTAGCACGCGGCGAATTGCATTGCGTGGGCGCTACCACGTTAGATGAATATAGAAAATATATTGAAAAAGATGCCGCACTCGAACGGCGTTTTCAAAAAGTTTTAGTAGATGAACCGAACGTGGAAGATACCATTGCGATTCTACGCGGTTTAAAAGAACGTTATGAAGTGCATCACGGCGTAAATATAACCGATCCTGCCATTATTGCGGCAGCAACTTTGTCGCATCGTTATATTAGCGATAGACAATTGCCAGATAAAGCCATTGACTTGATTGACGAAGCCGCCAGTTTGATTCGCATGGAAATTGATTCCAAGCCGGAAGTGATGGATAAACTCGACAGACGTTTGATTCAATTAAAAATTGAACGTGAAGCGTTGAAAAAAGAACATGACGAAGCATCGAAAAATAGATTGAAAATATTGCAAGCCAGTATTAAGACGCTAGAAAAAGAATATGCGGACTTCGAAGAAATTTGGAAAGCAGAAAAGTCGGCAGTGCAAGGTTCAGCGCATATTAAAGAAGAACTCGACCGCGCGCGTTTAGAATTAGAAACTGCGCGCCGCGCCGGCAACTTAACGCGCATGTCTGAATTGCAATATGGTCGTATTCCCGAATTAGAAAAACGTTTGCAAGCATCAGAGCATACAAAGCTCGATGATAATGAACCGCAGTTAATGCGCAATAAAGTCACTGAAGAAGAAATTGCGGAAATTGTTTCTAAATGGACGGGCATTCCCGTTTCTAAAATGCTGGAAGGCGAGCGCGATAAATTATTACGCATGGAAGAGGCTTTGGCATTACGCGTGATTGGTCAGACCGAAGCGGTGACTGCTGTAGCCAATGCGATTCGTCGTTCGCGTGCAGGTTTGTCGGATCCTAAGCGTCCGAATGGTTCATTTTTATTTTTAGGTCCTACCGGCGTTGGTAAAACCGAATTAAGCAAAGCACTAGCGGGATTTTTATTTGATACCGAAGACGCGATGATACGGATAGACATGTCCGAGTTTATGGAAAAACATTCTGTTGCCCGTTTAATCGGCGCACCACCCGGTTACGTAGGCTACGAAGAAGGCGGTTATTTAACCGAAGCCGTGCGCCGCAAACCGTATTCCGTTGTGTTACTCGATGAAGTCGAAAAAGCACATCCCGATGTCTTTAATGTGTTGTTACAAGTATTAGATGATGGCCGCTTAACCGATGGTCAAGGTCGCACCGTGGATTTTCGTAACACTGTGATTGTGATGACTTCAAATCTTGGTAGTCAAATTATCCAAGAATTAAGCGGTGAACATAACTACGACAAAATGAAACAAGCGGTAATGGAAGTAGTGGCGACACACTTCCGACCAGAATTCATTAATCGCGTTGATGACGTCGTCGTGTTTCATCCATTAGCCAAAGAACACATTCGTGCGATTGCCGACGTGCAACTAGAACACCTGCGAGCACGTTTGCTAGAGCGAGAAATTAAACTTGAAATTAGCATCGCGGCATTAGATAGATTAGGCGAAGCCGGGTTTGATCCAGTTTATGGCGCACGACCACTGAAACGTGTTATTCAACAACGATTGGAAAATCCACTTGCGCACAAAATATTAGCAGGGGAGTTTGGAGCGAAGGATGTGGTGGTGATTGATGTGGATGGCGAGGCGTTGAGTTTTACCAAGGGGAAGCTGCATTGATTTTTAGTTTTTTAATTCTATTACATTTTTAGAGGGATGACATGTCGGAATCAAATCAAAGTTGGCATGCTTTAGAGACATATAAATCTTTGATCACATATGGGCATGCTGTATTACGTTACGTTTTTATAATTAATGGCGGAGCGATTATTGCCATACTTACTTTTATAGGTGATATGGTTTCAAAGGCAGATGGTGAACATGTGCCAGATATGCGGCAGCCTCTAATATTTTTCATTTTAGGTTTATTGGTAAGTGGAATAGCGTTATGTTTGGCATATTGGACTCAGCTAACTATTTATAGCCAACTAGTAAATAAGAAAGATTCTCCTGTGCATGTATATTGGTTTAATGGGCTTGTCGTATGTGTTGGGCTAGGCATAATATTTTTTGGTATAGGATCTTTTGTTGCAATATCTCGATTGACTGCTTATTAAGCCAGGCAGCTAAGGAGGGTGGGAATGGTCGTGTTCTCACGTGTCAAATGTTTTGATAAAACATAAAAGCGTTTCGCTCGTCGCTACGCGACTACAGCGAGTAACTTTTTGTCGTAACAAAAAGTCACCAAAAAATACTTGCCCCAATGTTGTGTACTGTAATGGAATTGCATTTCATTACAGTATGCCCTCGTAGTGTTTAAGGGCTAACGCGTCGCCTCCACGCAACATCCTGTTGCGATCGGCTCACATGAACATCCCTGTTCATGTGTCGCTACCCCTTAAACACTTCTCGGCACATCATGACGGGCATTATCCCTTTAGTTTGTATCTACGTAACTTAAAACACTTTCATGCTATTGGTTTTCTTTAAAACTAAAACGAAGCAAACGTCCATATGGCTCGCCTAGTGTTTGAGCGGTTGTCGGGGAAAACAAACAGGAAGTTTGTTTTAGTCACGCCGCGACAAGGACGTCGCGTCGTGACGACCCGCAACAACAGATCAAACACGAGGGAACTGCGCGTAATACTTACGCGCAGCGAGACATCAGGGGAGTATTTTTTGGTGACTTTTTGTTACGACAAAAAGTTACTCGCTGTAGTCGCGTAGCGACGAGCGAAACGCTTTTATTTATTAAAGATATTTGGTGCGCTGCGCTTATTGCACCCTACAAAATCTGCGCAGCAGCGAACGAATTTTTATAAGGAAGTAAACTCAAATAATAACGTATTCGTAATAATGCTTCACTATCATTATGACGATACTACTAACGAATGAAAGTAAGATGAAAAATTTGGTGTTAGGAATGTTGTTAATGCCTTGCTTATTATGGGCAAGCGACCCGCAATTATCAGAACAATTTATTACTGAAAGCATAATTCAGGAATCTATTGCGAATTATCCGCGCAAATGCCCATGCCCATATAATTTAGCAAGTAATGGGGCAAAATGTGGAAGAAGAAGTGCTTACACCAGGCAGAACGGGTATGCGCCACTTTGTTATTCTAAAGATGTCACGCCTGCCATGATTCAGGGATGGAAAAAGCGACACTTGACTAATAAACCCATTCAATAATAGTGATTGCTTCGCAATCACTGCTAATTGTATGCTTCGCCCGCGATTGCTTATTCTTATGTAGTTAAAAGACCTCTATGTCGACTCCCATTAATCTGTCTCAAAATACTTCATCACCTTCTAGTGATTATCAAAAACTATTATTGCCCGGCATGATGCTGAGCATGTTTTGTTGGGGGCTCAGTTGGACATCCGGCAAAGTGCTGTCTCATTATGGTGCAGCAACTGAAATAACGTTTTATCGATTTGCGTTTACGGTGTTGTCGCTGTTATTCATTTTGCCCTTGTTTCGAGTGAAGTGGACTATTAGTCGTAGAGGACTGCCGAGTTTATTAATTACCTCGGTGTTGATGACGGCGTATTCAGTATTGTTTTTTAAAGGTTTGCTGCAGGGTTATGCGGGAGCAGGTGGTGTTTTAGTGACGACGCTCTGTCCGGTGATGTCGTATGTCATTATGTTGTTACTGGCGCGGCGTTTGCCGGATAAGCAAGAAACGCTAGGAATAGTACTGGGTTTGGTGGCTGCGTGTTTGTTATTAAATCTGATCGCTGATTGGCAAAAGGTGTTTGAATCTGGCAATGTTTATTTTTTGTTGGCGGCTTTCATTTGGGCCATTATTAGTTTGTTAACCGCGCGTACTGAAAAGTATGGGTCACCATTAACATTTTCATTATGGCTGTATTTGTTATCGGTGCTGCAAGTGATGTTTTTAATCGACAGCCAAAAAATATTCCATATTGCACAACAGGCAGATGGTTTGTTTTGGGGTAATCTGTTTTTTAGTGCGACGATTACCACGGCGCTGGCTACGAGTTTTTATTTTTACATCACGACGCAATTGGGCGCTAGTCGTGCGAGTAGTTTTATTTTTTTGGTACCGACTTCGGCGGCATTAGGTGCTTGGGTATTTTTAGGTGAGGTGCCCAACCTGCATACGATTACGGGCGGCTTGGTCGGTATTACTGCTGTTTATGTGTTGAATAAAAAAACTAACGTTTGATAGGTTAACGTGATTGATATGAAAAATTTAAATAATAAATGGGCGATTGTCACTGGCGCATCCAGTGGATTAGGCGTTGATTTTGCAACGCTATTAGCGCAGCGTGGTTGTAATCTTATCATTGTGGCGCGTAGCGTTGATCGTTTAGAAGCGTTGCAGCGCCAACTAATAAAAGAGTATGGCGTATTAGTTGAAGTGCTGGCATTAGACTTATCGGATATCAATGCGCCAGCAAAATTGCATCAGTATATTCAAGCCAAAAAACACGCGATTGATTTTCTGATTAACAATGCAGGCTTTGGTAAAGTAGGGCGATTTTTAGATATCGCATCAGATGATGTTGCGGACATGTTGAATGTGAATGTGCGCACCTTACAGACCTTAATGACATTATTTTTGCCAGCAATGCTGACTCGTAATCAAGGGTGTATTTTAAATATTGCTTCGTTGCTCAGCTTTCAACCCGCACCTTATTTTGCAGTTTATGCTGCAACTAAAGCCTATGTTCTAAGTTTATCGGAAGCAGTGAATGCTGAATTAGCGTCGACTAACGTTCGCATTAAAGTATTGTGTCCCGGCAGTACGCGTACGGAATTTTGGGCTGCTTCGGGTTCGCGTGGCAATCCTTTGCGTGATCGTGCGTTGATGAGTAGTCAGCAAGTTGCACAATATGGTATTGAATTAATGTTGTCGCATCGCACCGTGGGTATTCCTGGTATTGCAAATAAACTCATGGCATTTACGACGCGCTTATTGCCACGTGCGTGGGTGACGCGCATTACTGGATTTATTCTGCGCGAATCATAAACAATCATTTTTGCCCCGTGCGCAGAATCGCGCTAATATTCTAATTGATTTTTTATACGACTTTGCATCGAGGACCGGGCTATGTCATTCATGTCGTTGTTACGTACCAAACCCATTAATGCTGATTTAGTTGTTGATACCGGCTTGAAGCGCTGTTTGAGTGCGCTGGATTTAACACTGTTAGGCATTGGCGCCATTATCGGTGCTGGTATTTTTGTTTTGACGGGCGTTGCTGCGGCAACTGAAGCAGGTCCGGCGATTGTGCTGTCGTATGTTGTAGCGGGTTTTGCCTGTGCATTCGCTGCCTTGTGTTATGCCGAATTAGCATCTGCAGTCGGCGGTTGTGGAAGTGCCTATGGTTATGCGTATGCAGGTTTGGGTGAAATAGTCGCTTGGATGATTGGTTGGGATTTAATTTTAGAATACGGTGTTGCAACGCCTGCGGTAGCGATTGGTTGGTCGGGCTATGTGACGAATGCATTGAGCGCGCTGAACATCGCATTACCTGCTGCATTAACAGCGGCGCCGGATGCTGGCGGGATTGTTAATTTACCGGCTCTATTAATTATTTTGTTGTTAACAGTAGTATTGGTCATTGGCGTGCAAGTCAGCGCACGTTTTAACGCGATGATGGTAGTGATTAAATTATTAGCGATTGCGATATTTATTGCAGTTGCTGTCTTTAATGTGAATCCAATGCACTGGCAACCGTTTATGCCATTTGGTTGGGAAGGTGTCATGCAAGGCGCGGCGTTTATTTTCTTTGCTTATATTGGTTTTGATGCGGTTTCGACCGCAGCCGAAGAAGCGAAAAATCCACAGCGCGATTTACCCATTGGTATTTTGACATCGCTAGGCATTTGCACAGTAATTTATGTAGTGGTTGCAGGTTTATTAACCGGCATCGTGCCTTACACATCATTGAATGTAGCGTCACCGGTTGCGGAAGCGTTGTTGAGCTTAGGTCATCGCGTTGCAGCTGGTTTTATTGCAGCGGGTGCTATCGCGGGTTTAACTACGGTGATGTTGGTATTATTTTACGCATTAACACGCGTGATATTGGCAATGTCACGGGATGGTTTATTACCCTTTGCATTTCAAACCTTATATCCAAAAACACAAACGCCGGCTCGGGTCATTGCTGCTTGCGGTGTATTAATGGCATTAGTCGCAGGTTTTATGCCGATTGATGCAGTGGCTAAATTAGTTAGCATCGGCACACTGGCTGCATTTGTAATGGTCTGTGTAGGCGTATTAATTTTGCGTTACACCCGACCGGATTTGCCGCGACCTTTTCGGATTGCATTTAATCCAGTCGTTCCAGTATTAGGCATTCTTTCTTGTGGCTATTTAATGTATAGCCTGCCACTACAGACTTGGTTGCGTTTTGGTGTTTGGTTATTAATAGGTTTGGTTGTGTATTTCTTTTACAGTCGCAAAAATAGCCAATTAGCCGCACGTTAATTTTTTATAAGGCGAGCATGCGTCTGCATGCTCGTTTTTTTATTGTAGACATTATCCTTGCAAGTCCTTATTAACGAAATGAGCGGCATAAGTATGCAATGTGGTGATTGTTGTGACGATTAACATATGAATATAAATGTTAAGCAAAATCTAGTTTTATTGCATGGCTTAGGTCGTACCGCGTTAGCCATGAGTAAGATTGAAAGTGCTGCGCAGCAAGCGGGTTATAATGTTATTAATATTGGTTATCCCTCTCGTCGTCACACGGTGCATGATTTAGCGCATCATTATATTTATCCAAAAATTCACGCGGCTGTTGCGTCTACTTCTGATTCATCTGAAAAAATTAATTTTATTACGCATTCAATGGGTGGCATTTTGCTGCGTCAAATGCGCCACGATAAATTAATAAAAAACTGTGGTCGTGTCGTCATGCTCGCACCGCCTAATCAAGGCAGTGAAGTAGTGGACACGATAGGTAAATGGTGGTTGTTTGGACTGTTATATGGTCAAGCGGGACGTTCATTAGGGACTGCACCCGATAGTGTGCCGAACACGTTAGGCGCCGCTGATTTTGAGTTGGGCATTATCACCGGCAATCATTCAGTTAATAAATTATTGTCATTGTGTTTTAAAACCGAAAATGACGGCAAGGTTTCTGTGGATCGTGCAAAATTAAGCGGCATGAAAGATTTTCTCGTGTTGCCGGTTTCACATCCTTTTATTATGCGTGATGACAAGGCCATTGCGCAGGCGCTGCATTTTATTCAGCACAGTTATTTTCTGCGCGAGTAATATTACATTACGGCTGCGAGATGTTTTTTGCATTACGCATTTTAACAGCGCTTGCACAACGGATGGCTTTGGCGCGTGCCGCTTCAATAGTATCTGCTAAGGCTAATGCCACGCCCATGCGACGTTTGCCTTGAACGGTGGGTTTGCCGAATAAATGTAAACGCGTATCGGCTTCGGCTAACGCAACGTCTAGATTTTCAAATACCACATTATTGCTATCGCCTTCGGCGAGTAATGCGCAGGATGCAGCAGCGCCGCGTTGTCGAATCGAAGGAATCGGTAAACCTAAAATAGCGCGCGCGTGCAAAGCGAATTCTGATAAGTCTTGTGAAATTAAAGTCACCATGCCAGTGTCGTGTGGTCGCGGCGACACTTCACTGAAAATGGCTTTATCACCTTTGATAAATAATTCCACGCCAAATAATCCGTAACCACCTAAAGCATCGGTAATTTTTTTAGCAATATCTTCAGCCGCACCTAAAGCCGAAGCGGGCATGGCTTGGGGCTGCCAAGACTCACGATAATCTCCGGCGATTTGGGCATGGCCAATCGGTGCACAAAATTGTGTGCCGGTTGTAGTACGAATCGTTAATAAAGTAATTTCATAATCAAATTCAATAAAACCTTCGATAATAACGGTGCCTTGACCTGCGCGGCCGCCGGCTTGTGCGTAATCCCACGCACTTTGTATATCGTTCTTGGTTTTAATAATACTTTGACCTTTGCCTGAACTGCTCATGATCGGTTTCACTACGCAAGGCAAGCCAATCGCATTAATGCTGACTGTAAAATCTGCATAATTATTTGCAAAATGATAAGGCGACGTCGGCAGTTTTAGTTTTTCAGCCGCTAAACGCCGAATGCCTTCACGGTTCATGGTTAAACGTGCGGCGCGCGCGGTAGGAATAACCGTGTAGCCTTCTTGTTCTAATGCAATCAAAGTATCGGTTGCGATAGCTTCAATCTCGGGCACAATTAAGTGCGGTTTTTCTAATTCGACTACGCGCCGCAAAGCCACGCCATCTAACATATTAATCACATGACTGCGATGAGCGACGTGCATAGCAGGGGCGTTCGCATAACGATCCACTGCAATGATCTCGCAACCCAAGCGTTGTAATTCAATGGCGAGTTCTTTGCCGAGTTCGCCGCTGCCTAACAACATAATGCGTTTTGCGTTAGCTGTCAGTGGTGTGCCTATTAGCGTCATGTTATTTCCTGTCGCGATGTTCAGTGAATGGACTTCGATAAAACCGCTCAAAGTCACGTAAAGCGGAGCGCTATGTTACCGGTGACAATGCTAGAATGTGAAGCACAGATTCCGTGTTAGTGAGTAATTTTATGGCGTTAAACGCAACTATTTTGAAAGTGCATGTGCAGATAGCCGATTTGGACAGACAATATTATCACGATCATGCTTTAACCATTGCGCAACATCCTTCCGAAACCGATGAACGTGTCATGGTGCGTTTAGTTGCATTTGCGCAACACGCAGATGAACAGCTAACTTTTGCCAAGGGCTTGAGTGATGAACACGAACCCGATGTGTGGAAAAAATCTTTAATTGATGAAGTGGAATTATGGATCGATCTGGGCCAGCCTGATGAAAAACGTATTCGTAAAGCGTGTGGGCGCGCCAAACACGTTTGGATTTATACCTATGGTGGTCGTGCGCCACAAGCGTGGTGGAACGATATACACAACAAACTTTCCCGCTTCGATAATTTAACGGTGGTATATCTTGCCGCTGAAGCCACACAAGGCTTGTGTAAATTAATTAAACGCAGTATGCAATTGCAATGCACTATTCAAGAAAATGTTATGAGTTTAAGTGATGGCACCGATGTCGTTGACATTGAATTAGAGTATTGGCTTAAATCGGCATAAGTAACATGTTAAAAATTAATAGCCATATTATTATTCCTGAAAATGAAATAGACATTCAAGCTATTCGCGCGCAAGGCAGTGGTGGGCAAAATGTTAATAAAGTGTCTAGCGCTATTCATTTGCGTTTTGACATTGCCGCCTCATCATTGCCGGATATGTATAAAGGAAAGTTATTAGCGTTAAATGATCAACGTGTTTCTACCGATGGCATCATTGTTATTAAAGCGCAACAATATCGTAGTCAAGAACAAAACAAAGCGGATGCTTTATTGCGCTTACAAGAATTAATTATTGGCGTCGGCATTGTGCGTAAAAAACGCAAAGCAACTAAACCGACAAAATCTTCACAAACCCGACGCATGGACAGTAAAACTAAACACGGAAAACTTAAATCACTGCGTCGAAAAACGGATGATTAGCTAATATATAGAACGCACTTGGGTTAAAATAGACCGTTCGTGCTAGCCGCGTTTATTAATTTTTTAGCGAGACAGTTTTGATGTTTAAAAGCATTTTCGCCCGTGTGCTCATGCCTTTCCCCGTAACTTTGTTATTGCCGATCTCGGGGCTGTATTTCTTATGGTTTACCAAACAACAAAAAACCGGCCGTTTTATTGTGACGATCGGTATTTTATTGTTGTTGGCTTTGAGCCTTGATCCCGTTTCAAATCAGATGTTAGGCCCTTTGGAAAGTCGTTATCAGCCTTATCATGTTAATCAGCACGATCGTACTGCTATAAAATATATCGTGGTGTTAAGTGCGGGTTATGCTTCGGATCCGGAATTGCCGGTCACTAGCCAATTAGATGAAGGCTCAATGGTGCGGTTGGTGGAAGGCGTAAAAATTCATCGCGCTTATCCTAATAGCAAATTAGTGTTATCGGGCGGCACTATTTTTGATCGCGCGCCCGCCGCTAAAATTATGGCGGATGTTGCTAAACAATTAGGCGTGCGCCAACAAGATATTATTCTTGAAACTATTTCGCGTGATATTTATGAACAAGCTAAATTAGTGAGTGTTATTTTAGGCAAAGATCGTTTTATTTTAGTGACCTCGGCCTCGCACATGTTTCGTTCTATGCGCATGTTTGAAAAATTAGAAGCCAAACCGATCGCTGCACCGGCGGGTTATATGGTTAAAGATGCCAATAGTTTTACCATTCGTTCGTTTTTGCCCAATACATTTAGTTTGCAAAAAGCTGAGAAGGCCGTCTATGAATACGTCGGCATTTTGTGGTCAGTTGCTTGCGGGGAAATGTATTACTAATGGTCAGCTAAAAAATCTCGTACCTGTTGATCAAATAATGCAGTTTGATCGACGTGTAACCAATGACCAGCATTTGGAATCATGGTTATTTCTGCTTGCGGAAAATAGCGTTTAATCAAAGCATGATCGTTGGTTTGGATATAAGGCGAATCACCGCCGCCTATAAATAAAGTCGCTCCTGTAAACGTTTGTTTTGCTGCGAAATCCGGCACGGCTAAAATATTTTGTTCATAACTATTTTGAATCACTGTTACATTTACACGCCAACGATAATCATCTTGTTCAGTACGAACTAAATTAGTTAATAAAAATTGGCGTGTGCTCAGGTCGGGGATTAAATCACGAATGGCATCGTCGGCTTGTTGACGCGAAAGAATATTCATGGCGGCAATGCGTTGCAGCGCTGCAAAAACGGCATCATGACTACGGGGATATTGTTTGGGTGCAATATCGGCAATGATTAAATGATCTAAGCGCGTAGCAAAGTCCATCGCAAATTGCATAGCGACTTTGCCGCCCATGGAATGGCCGAGCAAATGCGTGCGTTCAATCTTATGTTCATCCATAAACCATCGAATATCATCCGCCATCTCGTGATACGACATGCTGTCGGTGTGCGGTGATTGTCCGTGGTTACGCAAATCTAGCGCATGCACGGGGCGGTATTCACCCCATTGTTTTGCTAGCAAGCGCCAATTACTCGCTGAGCCCAATAAACCGTGCAACACAATCAACGGTGTTGTGGAATGTTGTTCGCCGAAACTAATGCTGTTTAGTTTTATCATGACAGATGCATCTTGCGCTTATAAAAAAGCCCGCCCTGAAACAGGACGGGCTGGGTTTTTAAATCAGATAATATTGTTATTGCTGAGGTTCTTTACCAGAACGTGCGACTACCGTTAAACCTTCTTGGCTGGCGAAATAAGCCGCTAAGTCGTGCATATCTTGATCGCTTAAATTAACAACTTGGCTGTTCATGATCTGATGATTACGCGACGCGTAATGGTCTTTGATTTTGTAAGCCTGTAATACTTGATAAAGATAATCCGCGTATTGACCCGCTAAAATAGGGTATTGCGGCAAAATGGGTTTAGCGCCCGCAGGGCCATGACAAGAAACACAAGTAGCCGATTTTTTCTCACCGTCCGCAACGTTTCCGGCTGTTCCGATGAATGAGCTTTTGCCTCTACCCGCTTGGGTTAAGAACGCAGCGATATCCGCCATGTCCTGTGCAGTCCAGCCGCTGGCATTGGCGCGCATGGTTTGATGACTACGTTCACCGCTTTTGTATTCTTTTAAAGCATCCAGAATGTACGCTTCATTTTGATTGCCCAATTTCGGCACACGATAAGAAGGATAAACATTGAAATAGCCAGCTTGTGCATGGCAACCCAAGCACGTTTCGGCTTTGGATTTACCGGCAACAGCGTCACCATTCGCAAGAGCGGGCAGGGTGTTAGCGGCTAAGAGCAGGGCGAAAATAGCGTTGAAAGTAGACTTGATCACGGGTAAATCCCCATTTCTAGAGTATTGAGTTAGGCGAAGAAGCTGTGCCATCACTGCACAAAGACCTCACAAGTGGCGCGGATTTTATACGAACTTACTAAGGCCGACCAGTGTTGATCTATCTTGACTAACTTTCCTTATCCGATGGCTAAATTGAAATTGCATCCTGTGCACCTATCCCTATAATCGCGCTTCTTCTTGGCAATGAGGTGTTAGTCGTGCCTATTTATGAATACGAATGTAAAGCCTGTGGCCATGCGCTCGAAGCGCTGCAAAAAATGTCCGAAGATGCCCTCGTCGATTGTCCCGCGTGCGGCAAGCCCGAATTGAGAAAATGCGTCTCCGCCCCCGGTTTTCGCTTAAAAGGCGGTGGTTGGTATGAAACGGATTTTAAAAGCAAAAACAAACGGAATGTGGTCGAGGGCAGTAGCACCAGCAGCAGTGACGCCAGTAGTGGCAGCAGCAGTGGTAGCAGCAGTGGTAGCAGCAGTGGTAGCAGTGAACCGAAAACCGAAACCAAAGCTAAACCCGCTGCCAGCAAGGAATAATTGCCGCTGCGCATTGCGATCAGCTAGACCAATCCGTAATATTCCACACACTTTGTGTACTGCTTAGCGTCTAGTGAATGTGTAGTAAACGATTCATTGGGATCATTGGCCAGATATATTTGGCCGGATACATTAAGCAAACACATAAATCACGTAGGGTAGTCCGCCCCGGGTAGGGCTGCTCACTTTATCGTTAGTTAAATTATTGGGATGACCATGCGTTCTCATTATTGTGGCGTTGTTTCTGAACGCGAAATTGATCAAGAAATTGTGGCTTGTGGCTGGGTACATCGTCGTCGCGATCACGGTGGTGTTATTTTTATCGATCTGCGCGATCACACCGGTTTATTACAAATCGTTTTTGATCCGGACCGTGCCGACATATTTGCAAAAGCCGAACGCGCACGTAGCGAATACGTATTAAAAATTCGCGGACGTGTACGCGCACGTCCTGCAGGTACTGTGAATGCAGAATTAAGCACCGGTCAAATTGAAATCCTCGCGCTGGATGTTGAAGTACTCAACACCGCTGAAACACCGCCGTTCCAAATTGATGATAACGACGTTAACGAAGATGTGCGTTTACGTTTTCGTTATATCGACTTGCGTCGTCCGCAAATGCAACAACGGCTGCGTCTGCGCGCCAATGTCACGCATAAAATGCGCAACTTTTTAGAAGCCAATGGTTTTCTAGATATCGAAACCCCGATGCTAACCAAAGCCACACCCGAAGGTGCACGCGACTATATTGTTCCCAGTCGCACGCATCCCGGCAGTTTTTTTGCATTACCGCAATCACCACAATTGTTTAAACAATTATTGATGATGGGTGGTTTAGATCGTTATTACCAAATCGTGCGGTGTTTTCGTGATGAAGATTTACGCGCTGATCGTCAACCTGAATTTACTCAACTCGATATCGAGATGTCGTTCATCGACGAAACCGTCATCATGGATTTAATGGAAAGCATGATTGTGAGTTTATTTAAAGACATCATGAACATCGACATTCCGCGTCCCGTGCAACGCATGACCTATGCAGAAGCCATAGAACGTTTTGCATCCGACAAACCGGATTTACGTATTCCATTAGAACTGGTCACCTTAACCGATGCGATGCGCAGCGTAGATTTCAAAGTATTCAGCGGTCCCGCGAATGATCCAGAAGGTCGCATCGCAGCATTGCGTGTACCCAATGGCGGCGAAAAACTCAGTCGTAAAGATATTGACGACTACACGCAATTTGTCAGTCGTTACGGTGCAAAAGGTTTAGCGTATATAAAATGCAACGACCTCGCGCAAGGTCGCGAAGGTTTGCAATCACCGATTTTGAAATTTTTACCAGACGACGTTATCGCCACTATCTTGCAACGCACGCAAGCACAAAACGGCGATCTTGTTTTCTTCGGTGCCGACAAAGCGAATATCGTCAATGAATCACTGGGCGCATTACGCGTCAAAATTGGTCACGACTTAAAACTCATCGAAGGCGATTGGCGTTTCTTATGGGTCATCGACTTTCCCATGTTTGAATGGGATGCAAAAGACAAACGTTGGGCAGCATTACACCATCCGTTCACCGCGCCCAAAGTACCTTCTATTGATGCATTAATGGCCGATCCAGGTCATGCAGTTTCGCGCGCTTACGACATGGTATTAAACGGCACCGAAATTGGCGGCGGCTCGATTCGTATTCACAACAACGACATGCAACAAACCGTATTTAAACTTTTAGGCATCGAAGCCGAAGCAGCCGAAGAAAAATTTGGCTTCTTATTAAAAGCACTTAAATACGGCGCACCACCACACGGCGGTTTAGCATTTGGTTTAGATCGCTTAGTCATGTTAATGGCTGGCGCACAATCCATTCGTGACGTTATGGCATTCCCCAAAACACAATCCGCTGCATGCTTGTTAACCGACGCACCAGCGAATGTGTCGGAGGCGCAGTTAAAAGAACTATCAATAAGAGTGCGGCAACCAGCGATAGAAAAAACAGAAAAATAATAATAAAATAAACCTCGAGTGGTCAGACATTCGGGGTTTATGTTTTATATAAATATAGAATATCCATTATTTTGCATTGTTGAATTAGATTGATAATGTAATTTATTTTAATCGCCAGGTATCAAATGCCAATAAATGCAACAGGTGAAGTTTTTCTTCGATTTTTATTCGAGTTAGTTCTTCAAGTGTTTGGTTATCTTACAGGTTGTATTGTTGTTCCAGCATTTAGTTTTGGGCTTTTTCGAGTTGAGCGCATTGTGCGAAAACCAAAATACCGGTCATCATTAAAAAATATGCGCCTTGATGTAAGTGAGCCGCGCGTTATTAGCGCAGACGCCGGCACGTTTTTAGGTCTTATGTTTTGGTGTATTGTTGGCTTAATTATTTATCTAGTAATGTAGGGTGCAATAAGCGTAGCGCATTGCGCCGCATGTTTTTGTAAGCATGTGAAATAAAGTGGTAGGCAACATGCTGTTGAAATCAAAGAACATAAGCGTTTCGCCCGTCGCTACGCGACTATAGCGAGTAACTTTTTGTCATAACAAAAAGTCACCAAAAAATACTTTCCCCAATGTCTCGCTGCGCGTAAACAACACGCGCAGTACCCTCGTATGGCGTGACTTGTAACGGGGCGTCCCGACGCGACGTCCTTGTCGCGGCGGGGCTAAAACAAACCTCCTGTTTGTTTTCCCCGACAAGCCTCGCAACACTCGGCGAGCCATGAGGGGAATGTTCCTTTGTTTAAATTCACGAATGAATAAACATCTTGAGAGGTTAAAAATCTTTTTGTGCTCAAACGAAGGGATAATGCCCGTTATGGTGTGCCGAGTTGTGTTTAAGGGATAGCGACACATGAACAGGGATGTTCATGTGAGCCGAGCGCAACAGGATGTTGCGTTGAGGCGACGCGTGAGCCCTTAAACACTGCGAGGGAATACTTGAATGAAATGTAATTTCATTCAAGTACGCAACATCCGGCACAGTACTTTTTGGTGACTTTTTGTTACGACAGCAGATTTTTGCTCCTGCAAAATCTGCATTCATACCATCCATGGTAATCAAAAGTTACTCGCTGTAGTCGCGCAGCGACGAGCGAAACGTTCTGATTTTTAATTAAAACATGCGGAACTATGTACTGCGCTTCGCTTGTTTTAATTATATATCTTTTCGCAGCAACATTTTATCTTGCTGTGTTTTCTTCCCTTAAACGTTAAGGTCAGTAAGGATTGAGTAACGCGATACCTTCAGGAGCCTCTGAGTTTTTAGTTTTGGGCGGCTTGCACGAAGTCTTTTAAAGGACTATATTTAGACCTCTATTTTGCAGAGCAGAGGGTATACATATGCGATATTCATCTCAAATAAAACCGATTAGTTATTTGAAAGCCAATGCTGCTGAGGTTTTGTTGGAATTGGCAGAGCAGCGGCAGCCGTTTGTGATTACTCAAAATGGTGAAGCGAAAGCGGTGCTGCAAGATTTGACTAGTTATGAAGAAACTCAAGAAACCTTGGCCTTATTAAAGATATTAGCCTTGGGTAATCAGGATGTTAGTGCTGGCAAAATAAAACCTATTAAAGATGTTATTGAGCATTTGCGTAACAAAGAGCTCGAAGATTAATGCGCCATGAGGTTTTTTTAACAACAGGCGCGCGCTATGATTTGGAAGATATTTACGACTATATAGCCACATCTGATTCTAGAAAACATGCTGATCATGTCTTAGATCAACTAATGGGATTAGTGCAAAAACTAATAATAAATCCAAATCGCGGATCGTATCCAAAAGAATTGGCAGCGTTAGGCATTCATGAGTATAGACAAGTGTTTTTTAAGCCTTATCGCGTAATTTATCGAGTGATAGATAAGCGAGTAATTATTTATTTAATCGTAGATGGTCGACGTGACTTACAATCGTTGTTGATAAGACGTTTTATGAGCTCAAGTTAATTCTTGGTTTAAGGGGTCTATTAGCCGAGTACTTTCAAAAATGTTGTGTGAATAAAGCGGTATGTTTTATGATTATAGAGGCTGAAATAAAAACGATGATGTTGACAGTGCCAGTCTTTATACATCAATAAAGAAACCACATTGCAGCACAATAAATCCAAAGCTGCGCTTGGTCTGCTTCAATTATATATCTTTTCGCAACAACATCTTATCTTGCTGTATTTTCTTCCAATCAAGCGTCAATGGCTTACAAGCGGGGCAAGGTTGTTGAGCGTGTAGCGCTTCAATTTTTTTTATGCGTTCGGCAATATCAGGATGAGATGAAAGCCATTGCGGTGTTTTGTTTACGCGATTTTCTTTTTCGAGTTTTTGTAACAAGGTCACCATGCCGCTTGGCAAGATGTTTGCCTTGATTAAGTTTTGATATCCTAGTCGATCTGCTTCTGCTTCTACTTCGCGGCTAAAGTACATATTGCCCATTTGGTGAGCAATGACGGCGGTGGCGGCGTTTACGTCGCCTAACACCAACATTAAACCTGCTGCCCAGCCCATACTTTTAATCATATTTTTTAATGCGTGGCGTTGTTCTACATGTTGTACTTCATGCGCTAAGACCGCGGCTAGTTCTTCTGCGTTGTCGGTTTTGGTTATTAGTCCGGAGTTGATAATGATAATGCCGCCCGGTAATGCAAACGCATTAATTTTTTTGTCTTTTTGGATAAACCAGCGATAGTGAAATTTAGAATCTTTAGTTAAACGCGTACCAATTTGTTTAACGGCATCCGCCGCTAACCCCGTTTTGATAATGTCGCCTTCACTTTCAATTTGTTCTAATACTGAATTTCCTAGTTTTTCTTCATTTTTGATTGAGACTTGATCAGTTACCCACGAAATTGCTTGATCATAACGCCACCATAAAAGACTTATGGATAATATGAAGACTACGGTTACCGTAGCTAAAGTCCCCCATACCCATTTAATAGTCGATTTGCGCTGATGCCATTGTTTAAATTGTTTTTGGAGCGAGGGCGGAGCGTTAGCGATGACTAATGCAGTATCGTTTTTGCTGGTAGGTTTTAAAGCATAAGAAATATCGTCAGCTGTACGCCAATTTAAAAAAAGATCATCGTGTTCAAAACCGCCTACGCGAGGCGAGATGTCATTCGTATTGACTACTATTGACATGGTAGTGATGCGCAAGCTTTCTCCTGAGAAGTAAGCTTCGACATCCATACCCGTAAGCGGTAATTCCGCACCAAATAACTTTGCTTTAAATGTTTGCATAATTAATATTTTATTTTTCTAAACCGCCCGCTATAGACGCAATGACGACGATGATAATCAGCAACAGATAAATTTTTCCGCCTATGCCTTTAGTTTGTCCCAGCGTGGCCGCGCGCATGAGTGCTGCGCCCAAACGACGTTCTGGTAATGATTGCAGCCATACTTTGCCAGGGCCGTTTAAGCTAGCGTAAAACAAACCTTCGCCGCCAAAAAAAGCGGTTTTTAATTTACCGGCATAATTAATTTCGTAAGAGACCGTAGGACTTAATGCCACTAAACAGCCGCTATCTACTTTTAATGATTGGCCGGGTGCTAGCGTCATTTCAGTTAATGCACCATTAGAACTAATAAATGTTACGCCGTGTCCGGTGATGCGCTGCATGATGAAACCTTCACCACCAAAGAAACCGACGCGCAATCTTTTTTGCCACGCTAAATTTACTTCTATGCCTTCTTCACCGGCTAAATAAGCGCCTTTTTGGCAAATCAATTCGCCACCTAAACTATCTAAATCAATCGCGACGATTTTGCTAATACTGGACGTAGCAAACGCGACGCGCTGAGGCGTATTTGATTCATTGCTATAACGACTGCTGAATAAAGCTTCGCCAGTAAATTTGCGTTTTACTGCTTTGTAAAAACGACCTAAAGCACCAAAAGCCGATTGCGAGCCATCACCCAATACAGTGGTGACCGTAATTCTGTCATCCATATACATCATGGCGCCTTGCTCGCCAATAAAAGCGGCATTAGGCGGCAATACAACTTCTACATATTGCAAATCTGAACCGTGGATTGTGTATGAGAGCCCTGACATTTTTCTTCTCCTGAGAGTGATTAATAAGTGTTATTACGCTATATGTTTTTTTAAGAGGCGTTATGACGTTTTTTAATGTTGACCTTATAGAATTCTGTTCCGAGATAATGCCACGATAATAAGCCAAGGTGCAATCAACGTTGCGACTTTGTTAGGGTTAATTTAAATTATCTTGGTTTGAAATTGGTTCGGCTTGAACGTGATGGCAATGACTTCACTAAAATTGATAACCCACTTCGAAGTTGTTGATAGTGGAATTAACATTGCCATCATTTAATACATAATAGTGCCATCCAAGAATAATATCGTGATGATGGTATTCAATTCCAAAAAACGGCGAGAGGCCACTGCGATTTTTATAAAGATTAGGGGGCTCAGGTTCAATGTTTTCTTGTGGTTCAAGAGGTTGAACGATTGGAAAGTTGTTAATAGGTTCTGGTATAGCAGGCAAGCCATTGGAGGTAGTTGTCTTTTCTTCTACATCCAATCGCCAATTTAATATACCGCCGCGTAGCGCAACATGCGATCGTGGAGAAATGGGCAATATAGCTATCGGGGCAATATAAAATCCGCTGGCGTCTGCGTCGATCACGCTTAATATCGTCGTGTCTGTGTAATAGATAGAATCACTAGTATAACGTGTTTCGCTATTACCTAAATCTATCCACCCGAGTTCCAAAGCGTAGCTTTCGCTTAATGAGTAGCCTGTAAAAATACGCAAAGATTGACGGTCGTAATCTGTTTCAAGTTTATGGTCGATACTGGGAAACGCTGCGGAATAAGGATTGAGATAGATGGCGTATAACTCGGTTTCTTCATAAGCATCCGCCCAGTCGGCGTAAGTTAAGCCAATCGATGCGCCGTAATAAAATTTACTGGCATTGACTGCTGGTGGCGCGAGTAAAATACAGATTAAAAGTAGTTCGATACGCATAGTTTTTTCTCTTTTATATATGCTGTTAAAACTGATAACCGAATTCTAATGTATCAACATTCACGCCGATATTGCCATCGGCCAATACATAGTGATGCCAGCCGACAAGAATGCTGCGATAGTGATATTGAATGCCGATAAACGGAGAAACTCCATTGCGATCCGCATATAAATCCGGCGAATTGTTTGGTGTCGTTTCAGTGGCAGGTAAATCAAGAGTTGGCACGGACATATTAGGGTTTGGAATTGAGAATACTATAGGGGCGGTGAGCGAAGTAGAATTGTGTTCAACATTCATTTTCCATATTAATAATCCCACTTTAATTGTGAGATTAGAATGTTTGTTAATTGATAATGTTGTCGTCGGCACAAGATAAAAGCCGGTGGCTTCCGTATTAATAGTGTTCAGCCATAGCGCCGTTCCAGATTCGCTTATTGTATCTTCGGTTTTGCTACTGCCAAAATCTACCCAGCCGAGTTCTAAAGCATAACGTCCATTAAATGCATAACCGCTAAAGACGCGTAGTTGTAAATTATTATTATCTTTTTCAAGCTGATGTTCGATTCTGGTGGACGAGTTGGAAACGCCATAGCTTTCATTTGTTATATATGTACTGTATTCAGAAGTTTCTTCGTAGGCTTCAGTCCAGTCTGCATGACTTAAACCCAGCGCTACGCCGTAATAAAAATCGCCCGCTATAGCGGTGGATTGACTTAATAAAAAGCAGAGGAATATTAGCCCGTTACGCATACTGTTTCTCATTTTGTAATTTTATTTTTTAAACTTATTTGACGGCGGCAACCATATATAAAGAGATTGAAAAAATCAAGCCGTCTGTAAAGTTGAGTGGCGATTGTTATGATCGCGTTGTGCGGCATGTTCTTTTTTAAACTAGCTCAAACTCCGCATACAGCGGCATGTGATCGGAAAGTTTTTTCCAGCCGCGATCTTTTAGTAATTCTGCTTTTATCGGTTGAATGCCGCGATAATAAATACGATCTACCGGTAGCGTGGGAAACCATGCGGGGAAGCTCCGTGCGTAGTTGCCGTGTTGTGTTTTGAAGGCTTCTTGTAAGTTTAAATTTTCTGCGAAGTAGCCGCTGGCGCGACCGCGCCAATCGTTAAAGTCACCTGCGATAATTAAGGGTTCGTCACTGGGTATGTGTGAGTGAATGCGTTCGCTGAGGATGTTGATTTGGCGTTTGCGATGGTGTTCGAATAAATCAAAATGTACGCAGATGACGTGGACTTTACGTTGTAAGTGAGGAATGTGAATGATGCCGTGTAAGAAGCTGCGACTGGCGAATTTCATGGATGACACATTGATGTTTTCCCAGCTGATGATGGGATAGCGACTTAAAATGGCGTTACCATGATGACCGTCGGCATAGATGGCATTTTTTGCATAGGCATGATGTTGCCATAATTTATCGGCGAGAAATTCGAGTTGGGTGGCAGCAGGCCAATCGCTAATCGTTTGTGCGTGTTTGCTGTGTGCGCCGAGAATTTCTTGCAGGAATACTAAATCGGCATCAAGATGTTGCAGGTGTTCGCGAATCTGATGCAACACAAAGCGCATGTTGCCGACGCTAAAACCTTTGTGGATGTTGTAAGTTAAAACTTTAAGTATTGATGACATAATATTTTTAGGGTTGGCAGTATTTAACGTTAACAGAATAACGCTAGTGTAACGTGTGAACGCAAATGATGGGTAATCATGCAAATTTATAAACGACCGGAATCTGTGTTGGTGTTAGTGCATGCGGAGCAGCAGGTATTGTTATTGCGCAGACGTTTGCCGCCGGTAGGTATTTGGCAATCGGTGACGGGTAGTTTGGAGTGGGATGAATTGCCGGCCGCCGCTGCGGTGCGTGAGTTAGCGGAAGAAACGGGATTGCAGAATTGCGTGGTGGAAGATTGCGGTATGAATGCGTGGTTTGAGATTGTGCCGGAGTCACGCCATCGTTATCCGCCGGGTACGACGCAAAATTTGGAGCATGTGTTTCGAGTTGAGTTGCCCGCAGTGCAAGCGATTCAGTTGGATCCCACAGAGCATGACGCTAGTCAGTGGGTGTCGGCGGCCGAAGCGGCGAAATTGACGTGGGCGTGGACTAATCGGCAGGCGATTCAGCGTTTATTATTAGAGTTGTGACATCGTGGACATTGAGAATGGATAATGATTAAAACCACCCGTTATTTTGAGTTGATGCGTCAACGATCTGATAGGGCAGATATTCGGCTTGAATGGATAGATTATGTTGTGAAATATCCCCTCAAAGAACATATTTAGGCTGACGGTCGCATTCGTCGTTGGGCGAGGATTGAACAGATGGACGGCCGGTATGTACGGGTTATACTCTTGAGTGACGGTGAAACGATTCAGAATGCTTTTTTTGATCGCGGGTTTGAGCCATGAAAATTCAGTATTTCCAAGAAACAGATACTCTATATATAGAGCTACGGCCTGCGGCGGTGGTTGAGTCGAAAGATTTAGATGAAAACACCGTGTTGGATTTAGATGCGGCTCAAAACATTGTCAGCATTACCATTGAGCATGCGAGTGAACGTGCGGATATTCCCCATTTTTCTTTTGAGCAAATTGCCGCTTAAAAGCGTGATTTGATCGCATTTTTCGCACACTATCCTTCGCAAAAGAGGGATCAGTCGTTAGTTAATACCCTAGTATTTCAATCAGGTACTCCCCAAATTCTTGGTGTATACTGCAAGGCCTTTTTTATACCTCTGATGCGGAGCCGCTATGTCTGCAGTCGCTGTCGAAATTAACCGTTATGCCATGCTTTCCGATGAGGAATGCGAGCGCCGTATTGTGGCTGCTAAAAAAGCATTGGGCGATAAGGTGGTGATTTTGGGTCATCACTATCAACGTGATGAGGTTTATCGGCACGCCGATGTGACGGGTGATTCTTTGAAGCTGTCACGTTACGCGGCTGACTCCACTGCTCAATATATTGTATTTTGCGGTGTGCATTTTATGGCCGAGGTGGCGGATATTTTGTCGCGGCCGGATCAGATTAGTATCTTGCCTGATATGGCCGCCGGTTGTTCGATGGCGGATATGGCCAATTTAACCAATGTTGAGCGTTGTTGGCAGGAGCTGGCCACCGTGTTGGCACCGGACGAGATGGTCACGCCGGTTACTTATATTAATTCAGCCGCTGATTTGAAAGCATTTTGTGGTCGGCATGGCGGTGTTGTGTGTACTTCGTCGAATGCCGAACGCGTCATTAATTGGGGTTTTGCGCGTCGCCCAAAAATCCTGTTTTTCCCGGATCAGCATTTGGGTCGTAACACCGGTTTTCGCATGGGTATTCCATTAGATGAAATGGTGGTGTGGGATTATGACCAGCCTATGGGTGGTTTAAGCGTTGAGCAAATTCAAAAAGCACGCATGATTTTGTGGAAAGGCCATTGCTCAGTGCATCAGATGTTTAAGCCATCGCAGATCGACAAATTTAAAGAAAAGTATCCAGAAACATTAGTTATTTCGCATCCTGAAGCCAGTTTAGAGGTTTGTCAAAAATCGGACTATGTGGGATCTACTGAATATATAGTAAAGACGATTACTGCTGCACCTGCGGGCACGCGTTGGTTGGTGGGCACCGAACTGAATTTGGTGAACCGCTTAGCTGAACAACTTAAAGCCGATGGCAAACACGTGCATTTCATGTCGCCGACGGTGTGTATGTGTTCGACTATGTTTCGTACGGATCCGCAGCATTTAGCCTGGGTGTTGGAATCATTGGTTGCCGGGAAAGTGATCAATCAAGTGAAAGTGCCGGAGCACGAAGCGCGCGAAGCGGTGATTGCCTTGCAACGGATGTTGGATATTAGCCAATAGATTTCCGTTATTGGGTTTTGTGTTAGCGGCGATCTTATCGAACGCAATGCCAAAGCAATGTTAAAATGGTGACCATCCAGCTACTCTAACGTGTGAGCGTAATATGGCAGGCCATAGTAAATGGGCGAATATTCAACATCGTAAAAATGCCCAAGACTCTAAGCGCGGCAAGTTATTCACCAAATTAATTCGCGAAATTACGACGGCGGCACGGTTAGGTGGCGGCGATGCTGCAACCAATCCGCGTTTACGTTTAGTGATGGATAAAGCGCTGACCGCTAACATGACGCGTGACACCATTGAGCGCGCAATTAAACGCGGCTCCGGTGCAATGGATGCCGATAATTTTGAAGAAATTCGTTACGAAGGTTATGCGCCGGGTGGTGTGGCGGTAATGGTTGATTGTATGACGGACAATCGGCAACGCACGGTTTCAGATGTGCGTCATGCGCTGACTAAATGCGGCGGTAATTTAGGTACTGATGGTTCGGTGGCGTATTTATTTTTGCAGCAAGGCGTGATTAGTTTTGCGCCCGGCATCAGCGAAGACAAAATTATGGAAATAGCATTAGACGCTGGTGCGGATGATATTCAAAGCCATGATGATGGTTCGATTGATGTGTTAACGACGCGTGATCGTTTTATCGATGTTAAAGAAACATTACTCAAAGCGGGTTTAATCGCTGTGCATGCAGAAGTCACTATGCGCGCAACGCTCGATGTTGTTGCGAGTGGCGATGATGCCGCCAAAATTATTAAGCTGATTGATATGCTCGAAGATTTAGATGATGTGCAAGAAGTCTATACCAATGCAGATATTGCTGATGATGCTTGGGCAGCGGTAGGGTAGTTGCATCGCTGCTTTAATTCGCATCATTGGCATTGACCCTGGTTCAGTAGTAACCGGTTATGGGGTTATTGAAAGCGATGGTGTCATCAATCGTTATATTGCGCATGGTAGTGTGCGCTTAGGTGATGGCGAGATGCCAGATCGCTTGGCGACTATTTTTGCAACACTGGGCGAAAAAATTCGCGAATGGCAACCCACTGAATCGGCGGTTGAACAAGTGTTTATGAATAACAATGCTGCATCAGCATTAAAACTAGGTCAAGCACGTGGTGTGGCGATTTGCGCCTGTGTGATAAATGGTTTGCCCGTTGCAGAGTACTCTGCAAAGTCAGTGAAGCAATCGGTTGTGGGTAATGGTAATGCCACTAAAACACAAGTGCAGCACATGGTAAAAACGTTATTAAATTTTAAAGGCGAGATCCAAGCCGATGCCGCAGATGCTTTAGCGGTTGCATTATGTCATGGGCATAGTCGGCAATTGCGCGGCGGCATTGCATTACAAACGACACGCCGTCGTGTTGTGCGTCGCCAAAGTATTTAAGCAGAGTATAAAAACAATATGATCGGACGTTTATCAGGTATTTTAATTCACAAACAACCGCCCGGTTTGGTGGTGGATGTGCAAGGTGTGGGTTATGAAATTGAAGCGCCGATGTCGACGTTTTATGTGTTGCCTGCGCTAGGCGAGTCAGTAAGTTTGTGGATACACACGCATGTGCGTGAAGACGCTTTGCAATTGTATGGCTTTATGGCAGACGCCGATCGTAGTTTGTTTCGTGAATTAATAAAAGTCAGCGGTGTTGGTGCGCGTATGGCTTTAACGATTTTATCGGGCATGGATGCAGCGGCCTTTATTCAATGTGTGCAACGCGAAGATGCCGCGTTGTTAACACGTCTACCGGGCGTGGGTACTAAAACGGCGCAACGTTTAATTATTGAATTAAAAGATCGTTTGAAAAATGCTCATGTTAGTTTGCCGCAGAATAATACGCGCATTCAAGTGAGTAACAGTTCGCCAGTAGATGAAGCGGTGAATGCACTGATTGCATTAGGGTATAAACCCGCTGAAGCCAGTCGCATGATCGCTAAAGTAGAGGGTGCCAGTACAGAAGGAAGCAAAGAAGGAAGCAAAGAAGAAAGCAGCGTCGAAGATTTAATTCGCCAAGCGCTGAAACAATCAGTTAGACCTAGCGTTAATAAATAATGCTTATGCGTATCATGTCATTAGCGTTAATAAGGATAATTTTTCATGTCAGATGAACGACTGATCGCGCCGCGCACGCAACACGATGACGATGCGGTGGATCGGGCGATTCGTCCTAAGCGTTTAGTTGATTATATCGGTCAGCCAGTCGTACACGAGCAAATGGAAATTTTTATTTCTGCTGCGCGCTCACGCAATGAAGCGTTGGATCATGTATTGATTTTTGGCCCGCCGGGTTTAGGTAAAACGACGCTCGCCAATATTATTGCCAATGAAATGAACGTGAATATTCGTCACACTTCCGGGCCCGTGTTAGAACGCCCGGGTGATTTGGCGGCGTTGTTAACCAATCTTGAAACCAACGATGTATTATTTATTGATGAAATTCATCGTTTAAGTCCCGTGATTGAAGAAGTGTTATATCCCGCGATGGAAGATTATCAATTAGATATTATGATTGGCGAAGGACCTGCCGCGCGTTCGATTAAATTAGATTTGCCGCCGTTCACATTAGTAGGTGCCACCACGCGTGCGGGTTTGTTGACATCACCGTTGCGTGATCGTTTTGGCATTGTGCAACGTTTAGAATTTTATTCAATAGATGACTTGACTAGTATTGTAACGCGTTCGGCGAATATTTTAGGTTTGCAAACGGACTTAAAAGGCGCGCGCGAGATTGCACGGCGTGCGCGTGGTACGCCGCGCATTGCTAATCGTTTATTGCGACGCGTGCGAGATTACGCTGAAGTTAAAGCTGATGGGATTATTAGTTTAGACGTCGCGAGCAAAGCCTTGGATATGCTGGCCGTTGATATGCACGGTTTGGATAACATGGACAGACGTTTATTGTTAACCATGATTGAAAAATTTTCCGGCGGGCCGGTAGGCTTAGATAATTTAGCGGCGGCGATTGGTGAAGAGCGCGGTACCTTAGAAGAAGTTGTGGAGCCGTATTTAATTCAAGAAGGTTTTATGATGCGTACGCCACGCGGTCGGGTCGCCACTGATTTGGCGTATCAGCATTTCGGTTTAAAAGCGCCGTCACGTGATGCAGCTAATGATGTGACAAGTAATGTCGATGTCTCCTTGACGCAGCCATCGTTGTTACCGTAATTAATATGAGCAGAATTTCGTGAATCAATTTGTGAGTCCCTTCGTGAGTCAGGCGTTAGTTAACGAGCACCGAATTCATCGAAAAGTTTTTTTTGATGATACCGACGGCGGCGGTGTGGTTTATCATGCGAACTATTTGAAATACTTGGATCATGCGCGCAGCGAATTTTTATCTGTGCGTGGTTTTGAATTGTCAGTAATGCAGCATAAAGACGATATTATGTTTGCGGTCGCCGAAGCTCACGTTAAATATATTAAACCGGCGCGTTTAAGTGATCAATTAATCATCATCGCTAAACCCCTTGAAGCAAGTCGCGTTACTTTAATATTTGCGCAACAAATTTGGCGCGCCGATGGAGTGCAGCAGCCGCAAGAACTTTTATTAGATGCTACTATCAAACTGGCTTGCTTAAGTGCGAGTCGTTTTAAACCTGTACGTATACCAGATGCTGTTTTGGAGAGTTTCTAACGTGAATACTGATATGTCTTTTTTACATTTAATTACTCAAGCTAGTTTTGTGGTGCAGTGCGTAATGGCCTTGTTATTGATAGTTTCAATAGCATCGTGGTTATTCATTGTGCAAAAAATTCGCATGTTGTCGGAAGCCAAACGCCAAGCTAATAATTTTGAAGAAGCCTTTTGGTCAGGTGGTGATCTGCGAGAGCTGTACACCGCAGTGAATGAACGTGCCGGTAGTTTGTCGGGAGTGGAACGGATTTTTGAAGCAGGTTTTGCTGAGTATGCGCGTTTAAGCCGCACTCAGAAATCCCCTGAACGCATTGTCGAAACCACGCAGCGGGTAATGAAAGTTGCGTTATCGCGTGAAATTGATCGACTCGAAACCCATTTAAATTTTTTAGCAACGGTAGGTTCAACCAGTCCTTATGTGGGATTGTTTGGCACCGTGTGGGGCATTATGAATTCGTTTCGTGGTTTAGCGAATGTGCAACAAGCGACATTAAGCATGGTGGCGCCCGGTATTTCAGAAGCGTTAGTCGCAACCGCTATTGGTTTATTCGCGGCGATTCCTGCGGTGGTTGCCTATAACCGATTTACAAATGTAGTTGAACGTTTAGCAAATCGTTATGAAAACTTTGTTGATGAGTTTTCTACCTTGATTCAACGTCAAGCGTTTGCAAAAGAATGATAATTTTATTCGCGTTGATTAAAGATCGAGAGTTATAGCTATGGCGAGCTCTACAAATAAACGTCGTAAACCAATGTCTGACATTAATGTTGTGCCTTATATCGACGTTATGCTGGTGTTGCTAATTATTTTTATGGTGACTGCACCGATGTTGCAGCAAGGTGTGGAAGTGACGTTGCCGGAAGCGAGCGCGAAACCTTTGCCGCCTGATAAGTTAGAACCTATCGTTGTCAGCGTTGATGCGAAAGGACGTTATTATTTAAATATTGGCAAAGCGCCGAATAAGCCGTCCGATTTATCTGCGATTCAAAAAACCGTCAGCACGGTGTTAAAACACAAACCAACAACGCCGGTAGTGGTGAAAGGCGATCATAAAACTGATTATGGCAAAGTAGTGCAGGCGATGGTCGCATTACAAACCGCGGGCGCAGAAAAAGTGGGCCTTATGACGGAACCGGCGAAACATGCTAATTCTGTTCGTTAATGTGCGTAGTGATGTGAGATTATAGAGCGTGCGCCAGCGAACAGAGCAAACACAGCAGCAATCGTATATTGCACCATTAGTGATTTCTATTTTGATTCACGTAGGATTATTAGCGGTATTGGGGATTAATTTGGATTTTCGTTTACGTGCTAACGAAGAAATGCCCGCCAAAATAATCGATGCCTTTGTTATAGAAGGTAAAGCCATTGAACAAGTTGAACCGGCAAAACCAGCGCCGGTAAAACCAGAAGAGCCAGAACCTATACCTGAGCCACCCAAACCAGAACCTATACCCGAACCACCTAAACCTGCGCCTAAACCGGAACCGCCGAAACCAAAACCAGTACCTGTAAAACCTTCGGTGCCTGCGTTACCCGATCCTAAAGTTGCAGAAAAACTAGCGCAGCAAAAACAATTACAAGAACAACAGCGCGTACAAGAACAACAGCGCGTACAAGAACAACAGCGCCTAGCCGATGAAAAACACCGTGCTGATCAACTAGCCAATGAGCAAGCAGCACGCGCAAAAACATTATCAGCTGAGCGTGCCTTGTATATTGAGGCGATAAAACAGAAAATTCAGCGGAATTGGATTGAACCACCGTCGACTCAAGCGGACTATGTATGCAAGGTGTTTGTAAAACAAATACCCGGAGGTGAAGTAGTAGATGTCACCTTAAGTCAGTGTAATGGGGATGATGCATTTAAGCAGTCTATTGAAGCCGCTGCTTATCGCGCCTCACCTTTACCAGAACCACAGAATGCCGCATTATTTGATCGAAGCATTGAATTTTATATTCGTCCTAAACAGGAATAAGCATGATATTACGTTGGTGTTTAATATTATTAAGTATGTTGCCACTGACCGCGAATGCGGTTATTCAATTTGAAATTGTCGGGGGCAGCGATGCTGCGCGACCGATTGCGATTGTGCCGTTTGCATGGAATGGTACAACGGCTACGCCATTGCAGATGGCCGATATTATTTCAGCTGATTTAAATCGCAGTGGACAATTTAAAACGCTAGCGCCCGCCGATATGTTAGAAAAACCCACGCAAGCGAATCAAATCAATTTTAAAAATTGGCGTGCCCTAGGCATTCAACATGTGGCGATTGGTCGTTTGTTATTACAAGACGGTCAGTATGTTGCTGAGTTTCAATTGTTTGATGTCGCCACTGAAAAACAACTGTTAGGTCATCGTTTGCCAGCTAAACCGGATCGTTTAGTGAGCACTTCGCATGCGATAGCCGATTTAATTTATGAAGCTATCACCGGCACTAAAGGCGCGTTTAATACACGAATTGCTTATATAGAAGCGGTGAGTGAAGCCGGCGTGCGTAAATATATTTTGCAAGTAGCGGATTCCGATGGCCGTAACCCACGGACTATTTTGAAATCGCGACAACCTATGATGTCCGTTGCTTGGTCGCCTGATGGTCGTAAATTAGTTTATGTGTCATTTGAAAATCGCAGACCAGAAATTTTCTTGCAAGATGTTGCAACCGCCGCGCGGGAAAAATTAGCAGGCTTTGCCGGTATTAATGGTGCGCCGCGTTTTTCACCTGATGGGCAACAATTAGCGTTGACGCTTTCTTACGGCGGTAATCCTGATATTTACGTATTAAATGTAAAGACTAAAGCAGTACGTCAGCTAACACGAAACGGTGCGATTGATACTGAACCCGTATGGACAAAAGATGGTCAAGATATTATTTTTACTTCAGGACGTAGTGGCGCGCCGCAGTTGTATCAAATGCCCGTCAGTGATGGCGATGCGCGTGCTAAACGCATAACCTTTGAAGGTAATTATAATGCGAGCGCATCATTATCACCGGATGGTAAATCCTTAGCCTTTATCACTCGTGATGGTAGCGGTTATCATGTGGGTGTATTGGATCGTGCGCGTGGATTTTTGCGCGTGTTAACCCGCGGTAAATTAGATGAATCACCGAGTTTTGCACCGAATGGTGCGATGTTGCTGTACGCTACCGAGTATCGCGGCAGAGGTGTATTAGCAACGGTGTCCATAGATGGGCGCGTGCAACAGCGTTTTAGTTCCAGTGAAGGCGATATTCGCGAGCCGACCTGGGGTCCTTTTATTACTGATTAATTTTTTGTTTTTTTTATTGTTTATTTAGGAGTCTTAATATGAAACTACGTATAGCCACACTTGCACTATTAGCAGCAACCGTTTTGTTTAGTGGTTGTGAAACAGCTAGTCCTACCAAACCAGAAGATGCCGCAGCGGCAGATGCTAACCAAGCAGCTGCAACGGATACTGCTGGTGTAGAAACGAGCGGTTTAAATGATTGTTTGCCGCCATGTACTTTTCCAAAAAGCGCAATTGATGATCCTAATAGCCCATTAGCTAAGCGCGTCGTGTATTTTGAATTTGATAAAGCAGATATTGCACCTGAATATCAAGAATTGTTAATTAAACATAGCCAATACTTGGTTTCGAATCCTAGTGTTAAAGTTCGTTTAGAAGGTCATACCGATGAACGTGGTTCGCGTGAATACAATTTAGCGTTAGGCGAACAGCGTGCAAAATCTGTACAACAATTTTTATTGTTGCAAGGCGCACCTAAAGACAACATCGGTGTTACGAGCTTTGGTGAAGAATTACCTATTGATGTAAATCATAGTGATGAAGCATGGGGAAAAAATCGTCGTGTTGAATTAGTTTATGACGCTCGTTAATAAGGTAACACTGTTTACAGCATTGTTGGCATTACCCATCTTGGGTAATGCCGCAGCTGCGAACATTGTTGCTGAGCAGCGTCTGGTGCAGATGGATCAGCGTTTGCAGCGTTTAGAAGCAGTTTTGCAAAATCAGGTATTAACAGATTTGCAGCAACAAATAGAAAGTGTGCGTGCCGATTTGCAAGCACTGCGCGGCGAATTGGAAGTGCAGCGCAATGATATTGAAGGTATTAAAAAACGGCAGAAAGATTTGTATCTGGATATTGATCGACGTTTAAATGATCTGCAATTAGGCGGCGGCCAAACGAGTGCGCCACCTACCACTGATGCAGTTACGCCCGCTACACCCATTACGCCTGTTACTCCCATTACGCCGGGCATGCCGATAAGTTCCACTGGTGGTGTTCCACCTGTGCCTATAGAGGGTTCTGTCAGTGTAGATCCCGCGCAAGAAAAAGCCGATTACCAATCGGCTTTTAATTTATTGCGCAATGGTCGTTACGATCAAGCGATTGCAGGGTTTCAGGCATTTCTAAAAAAATATCCCAACGGCAAGTTAATTGATAATGCGCAATATTGGTTGGGTGAGGCGAATTATGTTTCGAAAAATTTTAATCAAGCGATTAAAGAGTTCACTACCGTGATTGAAAAATATCCGCAAAGCTCAAAAATTGCAGATACGCGTTTGAAGTTAGGTTATACCTATTATGAAATGCAGCAGTGGGACAACGCGCGCCAATATTTAAATATGGTTGTTCAGCAACATGCAGCCTCATCGGTCGCGCCTTTGGCGGAAAAACGTTTATTAAGAATGACGCAAGAAGGTCATTAATCAATGCTCGAATCTATTCTCGAATCTATTCGGGTGAATGTTCAGCCTGAAGCGGCTGGACAACGACTCAAACTAACAGAAATTTTTTTCTCTTTGCAAGGTGAAGCGCGCACGGTGGGTTTGCCCACGGTGTTTGTGCGTTTAACCGGTTGTCCTTTACGTTGTCATTATTGCGATACAGCTTATGCTTTTACCGGTGGCGAATGGTGGACATGTGAAGACGTATTAGCAAAAGTGGCGAGTTATTCTGCGCGTTATGTGACGGTCACCGGCGGCGAACCGTTGGCGCAGAAAAATTGTTTTGGTTTGTTAGAAAAATTGTGTGATGCGGGTTATGAGGTTTCTTTAGAAACCAGTGGTGCGATTGATGTTAGCAAAGTCGATGTGCGTGTCAGCAAAGTGTTAGATATCAAAACGCCCGATTCAGGTGAACAAGCGCGGAATCTGTGGACTAATTTAGATTACATTACTAAGCACGATCAAATTAAATTTGTAATTTGTAGTCGCGCTGATTACGCATGGGCTAAAACTATTTTGCAACAATATGCGTTAAGCAGTCGCTGCGAGTTATTGTTTTCGCCTAGTCATGGACAATTATCTAATCGCGAATTAGCTGAGTGGATATTGCAAGACGGTGTGCCGGTACGTTTTCAGGTGCAATTGCATAAATATATTTGGGGCGATACGCCTGGTCATTAACTCGGTTTTATATTGATGAATCAAAATAAAAAAGCAGTCGTATTAGTTTCCGGTGGTTTAGATTCGGCGACCGTGTTGGCGATGGCGCGACAAGCGGGTTTTGCGTGTTACACCTTGAGCTTTGATTATGGCCAACGACATCGCGCAGAATTAATTGCCGCAAAACAGATTGCTGAAACGGTGGGCGCGTTAACACATAAAACCGTGACCTTAGATTTGCGCACTATTGGTGGTTCTGCATTAACCGATGATGCTATTGAAGTACCCGAAACCTTGAGCAGTGGCATTCCAGTGACGTACGTACCTGCACGCAACACGGTATTTCTGTCGATTGCGTTAGGTTGGGCTGAAGTCTTGGAAGCGCGACATATATTTATTGGTGTGAATGCAGTCGATTATTCGGGTTATCCTGATTGTCGCCCTGAGTTTATTGAAGCTTTTGAAGCGACGGCGAATCTTGCCACGAAAGCGGGTGTAGAAGGCAGGCGGTTTAAGATTGAAACACCGCTGATTAACATGAGCAAAGCTGAAATTATTCAGCAAGGTATGGCGTTAGGTGTGGATTACAGCCTGACGGTATCGTGTTATCAACCTACATCCACAGGTCTTGCTTGTGGGGTGTGTGATGCGTGTCGTTTGCGCAAAGCGGGTTTTGCCGCTGCTGCCGTGGTGGATCCTACGCGTTATCAATAAGCGTGAATTTGCCAAAGAAATTCTATAGAAGTCCTATAGAAATCTGGCGCGGTCGGTCTTTTCTCTCTTGTCCCTGCTGCCTGACTTCGCTATCATGCGCGCTCTTTTGCGGAACCTGTTCCGCTGTCATATCGGGTCGTTAGCTCAGCCGGTAGAGCAGTTGGCTTTTAACCAATTGGTCGCAAGTTCGAATCTTGCACGACCCACCATTTTCTCTACGTCTTTTGTCGATTCGTTGCGCCGCTGCTGGTTTTTCTGTTCGTAACTGATAGCGGTTATTTATCAAAACCATCCGACATAAAAAAAGCCCCGTGGTCTAGCTACGGGGCTTTTTGATGGCATTACTTAAAATATTATTTTTTATCTTTCGCGAGTAACTCACCCCGTGCCAATGCAATCGCTAACGCTTCTTGGGGTTTCGGCGGCTTCGCAGCTAAACGTAATTCCAACAAATCTGCATTTTCGGTTTTAGCTTTAATCTTCGCGGCGAATTTGCCGGAGATATATTGCGGTGGCCAATACTGTTTATCAAAACCGTAATGCGCAGCGGCGGTTAATGCAAAGTGTGGTTCGTTCATAATCGGACGACCCAATGCCACGATGTCAGTACGGCCTGCAGCAATCACCGTGTTCACTTGATCTGCTGTCGTGAAGTTACCGGCAACAATGGTAGGAATACCAATTTCGTTACGCACTTGATCTGCAAATGGCACTTGGAACATACGACCATACATAGGTTGTTCGTCTTTAGTAACCTGACCCGTTGAAACGTTAATGATGTCGCCACCGTATTCTTTAATCTTGCGCGCAACGATTAACATTTCCGCTTCGGTTAAACCACCTTCACCAACCCAATCCGTTGCAGAAATACGCACTGAAATAGGTTTGTTTTTTGGCCACGTATCACGTGCTGCTTTTAAAACGCGCAACGGAAATTTCAAACGGTTCTCGATAGAACCACCAAATTCATCGGTGCGTTTATTGGTGTAAGGACTGATGAAACCTGACAATAAATAACCGTGTGCAAAATGCACTTCGATCATATCAAAGCCGGCTTTTTCAGCGTTCTTGGTAGCGTTGATAAAATCAGCAACGTATTTATCCATGTCAGCAATCGTTGCTTCGCGTGGCACTTGGCTGTTTTTCAAATAAGGAATCGCGGACGGCGCAATAATTTCCCATGCACCTTCTTTTAATGGCTGATCGATACCGCCATTCCACGGTACGCAGGTCGAGCCTTTGCGACCGGCGTGACCTAACTGCAAACTAATTTTGGATTTGCTGTGTGCGTGCACAAAATCCACAATGCGTTTCCATTGTTGCGTTTGTTCATCATTCCAAATGCCGGTGCACCCGGGAGTGATGCGCGCTTCAGGTGAAATGCACGTCATTTCAGTATTGATTAAACCGGTACCACCAACTGCACGCGAACCGTAATGCATCAAATGCCAATCATCCGGTAAGCCATCGGTTGCGCAGTATTGGCACATCGCCGATAACTCAGTGCGATTTTCTACGCGCATATTGCCAATCTTGAAAGGTTGAAACATGGGCACGGTAGGATTTTCTAAATCGATATCATCAAAGCCGCTCGCCGCTTTGGCTTCTTCAGCAAACCAGCGATCAACGGATTTAATGTAAGCAGGGTCACGTAAACGTAAATTTTCATAAGTGATGCGTTTAGAACGCGCCAACATATTGAAAGTGAATTGTTCAGCGCTTTGGGTTTCAGCATAACGATCTAAATGTTCAAACCAACTCAAGCTGGTAATCGCGGTGCGAATCAAACGATCGGCATCAGGTTTGCGACTATCTTGATAACTTTGTAATGCGGTTTGTACATCGCTATGTTGTTTCAGCGAATTGTTTAAATGAATTGCATCTTCCATTGCTAATTTGGTACCGGAACCAATGGAGAAATGCGCTGAACGTACTGCGTCACCCATTAACACAATATTTTTGTGGAACCATTTTTGGTTACTAACCACGGGGAAGGTGCGCCAAATAGAACGATTGGTAATTAATGGATGTCCTTTTAAATCCGGCGCCCATAATTTTTCCATATACGCTTTGGTAAACGCTTCTGTTTTTGCAACATCGCCTTCGAGTTTATCTAAACCAGCATTACGCCAGGTTTGTTCAGAGCATTCTACAATCCACGTGCTCATGCCTTCTTCGTAACGATAGGCGTGTACCCACCACCAGCCGTGCTCGTTTTTGCGGAAAATAAACGTGAACGCATCGAGTGGTAATGTGGTGCCGAGCCAACAAAATTTATTCGCACGCCAATCCATGTCAGCGCCGAATTCGGTTTTGTATTTTTCGCGTAACATCGATGCAACGCCGTCACCGGCTAATACTAAATCGTATTGATCCATTTCCAATTGATCGAGATTGGTAATGTCGGTTTCAAAACGTAATTTCACACCGAGTTCATCGCAACGATCATGGAAAGTATTGAGCAAACGTAAACGTGACATGCCGCAAAAACCGTGGCCGTCAGAAGTAATTTTTTTATCATGAATGACAGTGTCGATTTCCGACCAGTACGCAAACTGTTCAACAATGCGCTTGTAGGTAGGCGCATCAGCTTCCATGAAGCCTTTTAAGGTTTCATCGGAAAATACCACGCCAAAACCCCAGGTCGCATGACGCGGACCGCGTTCAATGACGGTGATATCGTGATTTGGATTCTGTTTTTTCATCAAAATCGAGAAATACAAGGATGATGGGCCGCCGCCCAGGCAGACTATTTTCAGGCCTTTTGCCATGTTGGTTCTCCGGTGAGTTGACGTTTACGCCAGCTGTAAAATTCGAGTGATAATAGCCCCAGCACGATGAGCCGGGATCGGGTTTTGGCTTGAACTTATCGCCGCAAAGCTTACAATACCCGCGAATTACTTTAAGCTTAAACTAATATTATTTTAAGTTTAAACTAATTTCTAGTAGATTTTGCACCACGGCGGGTTTTTGAGTGACAGCAGTAAGTTAACGCTGCAAGCGGGATCCGCGCCGTCACCAAACGCTTAGCTATTGATTATTAAGCAGAATAAACAGCAAACGAGACGATATTTAAGTCATGAACACAGCGAATTTGGCCAGTTTGAAAGATAAACATGCCGTGGTCACCGGCGGCGGCACAGGCATCGGTTTGGCGATTGCGCGAGAATTAGCCGATGCCGGTGCGAAAGTCACTTTGATGGCCCGCAACCAAGAACGGGTACAGGCGCAAGCGGCTCAATTAGCTGAGCAGTCCGGCGTTGAAGCCCAAGGCGTGCAAGTTGATGTTAGTGATGAGGCTTCGGTTAAAAGCGCTTTTGCTACCGCCGTTAAACAATTCGGGCCTATCAATATTTTGGTCAATAATGCGGGGGTTGCTGAGTCAGCACCTTTTGCTAAAACGTCTTTAGCCAGTTGGCAAAAAACCATGGACGTGAATGCGACCGGCGTGTTTTTGTGCTGCCAACAAGTGATATCCGGGATGGTGGAAGCGGGTTGGGGGCGCATTGTCACGGTTGCTAGCACCGCTGGTTTAAAAGGTTATCGGTATGTGACGGCTTATGTTGCATCCAAACACGCAGTGATCGGTTTAACCCGCGCGTTGGCGTTGGAATTGGCGCGTAAAGGCGTCACCGTGAATGCAGTATGTCCGGGTTATACTGACACCGACATCGTCGCCAGTTCTTTACAAAACATCGTGGCCAAAACGGGCCAAACAGAAGCGCAAGCACTACAAGCGTTAACCGCTGATAATCCACAAGCACGTTTAGTAAAACCTGCGGAAGTTGCAACAGCGGTCGGATGGTTATGTGGTGCAGGTTCAGATGCAATTACCGGTCAAGCCATTTCGGTTTCCGGCGGCGAAGTAATGTAGCTCTATAGTTAAAAGCAACAAAGAGGATCACGCGTGACAGACATTACGGTAAGCGATGCAAGTTTAAAAGATATTAAGCCGCAACATTTCTTGTGGGAAGTTGAAGGCGAAGTTGCGATTGTGACTTTGAACCGTCCTGATCGTAAAAATCCCTTAACGTTTGAATCGTATGCCGAGTTACGCGATACCTTTCGCAAATTAGTTTATATCGATGAAATTAAAGTCGTGATTATCACTGGCGCGGGCGGCAACTTTTGTTCGGGTGGCGACGTGCTAGATATTATCGGGCCTTTGACTGATATGGACATGGGTAATTTATTAAAATTCACACGCATGACCGGTGATTTAGTAAAAGCGATTCGTCATTGTCCGCAACCGGTTATTTGTGCAGCGGATGGTATTGCGGTAGGCGCGGGCGCAATTATCGCGATGGCATCTGATATGCGTTATGGCACGCCCGATACTAAAACGGGTTTCTTGTTTACGCGCGTAGGTTTAGCTGGGTGTGATATGGGTGCGTGCGCAATATTGCCGCGTCTGATTGGTCAAGGTCGCACTTCGGAATTATTATTTACCGGTCGCATCATGAGTGCGGAAGAAGGCGAGCGTTGGGGTTTCTTTAATGAAATCGTGCCAGCCGATCAGTTATTAGAAAAAGCCAAATCAACGGCGAAGCGTTTAGCAGAAGGTCCTAACTTCGCGCATGCGATGACTAAAAATCAATTAAATATCGAATGGGATGTGTCATTAGATACCGCGATTGAAATGGAAGCACAAGCGCAAGCGATTTGCATGAAGACCAAAGATTTTGAACGTGCTTATCAGGCTTTTGTAAATAAAGAAAAAGCTAAATTCGAAGGTAATTAAGATGGCAGAAAAATCTTATCTACAGTGGCCTTTTCTTGATGATAGTCATCGTCAACTCAAAGCTGAATTAGAAACTTGGTGCCAAGCGCATCATGCTGAGCTTGAAGATCACAGTGGCGGCACTGACGCAGCTTGTAAGCGCTTAGTGAAATTACTGGGCAAAGCAGGTTGGTTAAAACATTGTGTGATTGCGCCTTACGGCGGCGTTAATGAAAAACTGGATGTGCGTAGCATTAGTTTGTTGCGCGAAACTTTGGCTTATTATTCGGGCTTAGCGGATTTTGCGTTAGCCATGCAAGGTTTAGGTTCAGGTGCATTGTCCTTATTTGCATCGGACAGTATTAAAAAAGAATTTCTTACTAAAGTTGCAACGGGCGAAAAAATTGCTGCCTTTGCATTAACCGAAGAAGAAGCGGGTTCAGATGTCGCTGCATTAAAAACCACGGCGATTAAAGACGGTGATGATTATATTATCAACGGTGGTAAAGTTTGGATTTCCAACGGTGGCATTGCCGATTATTACACCGTGTTTGTGCGTACCGGCGAAGGCCCTGGTGCAAAAGGTTTAAGTGTATTTGTTGTAGACGCTAATACGCAGGGTTTGGAAATCGAAGAACGTATTGAAGTGATTGCACCTCATCCTTTAGCGCGTTTGAAATTTACTAACATGCGCGTACCTGCTACGCGCATGTTAGGCAAACCTGGTCAAGGTTTTAAAATTGCGATGGCCACCTTAGATATTTTTCGTGGCACTGTCGGCGCAGCCGCATTAGGTTTTGCGCGACGTGCATTAGATGAAGCCTTAGGTCGTGTGACTAAACGTATTTTGTTTGGTGCGCCGTTGTCAGAAATGCAAATTACGCAATCGAAGTTAGCCGAGATGGCTTTAGATATTGATGTGAGTGCGTTGTTAGTTTATCGCTCTGCCTGGACGAAAGATTGCGTGCAAGAACGCGTCACGCGCGAAGCGGCAATGGCGAAGTTGTATGCAACCGATCATGCGCAAGAAACCATTGATAAAGCGTTGCAAATGTTTGGCGGACTTGGCGTTAAAGTCGGCAGTGTGGTTGAAGAGTTGTATCGTGAAATTCGCGCTTTGCGTATTTATGAAGGCGCAAGTGAAGTTCAAAAAATCATTATTGCCCGCGCAGTCTTAAGCGATTTTGCAGGCGAATAAGTATTTACTTAACGAGGAAAAACAATGCAAGTATTGCAACCCGCAGGTTGGGCAAAACCACTTGGTTATTCAAACGGCGTTAAAACGGGCAACACACTTTATGTTGCAGGCATGATCGGTTGGAATGCCGAATGCAAATTTGAAACGGATGACTTTGTTGAACAATTTAGACAAACCTTAATTAACACCGTTGCGGTGTTGAAAGAGGGTGGTGCAGAGCCTAAGCACATCGTGCGCATGACTTGTTTTATTACAGATAAAAAAGAATATATAAGCCGCCAAAAAGAAATTGGCCAAGCTTATCGCGAAGTTCTCGGTAAGGTTTTTCCACCGATGGCAATGTTACAAGTTGTTGCCTTGATGGAAGATCGCGCCAAGATTGAAATTGAAACCACTGCCGTTATCGACGGCTAATCTGATTCATTTTATTAACCTGCATTTTTAGAATTTTACTGGAGATAAAGCCATGGCGATTAACCCGATGGATTTTTACAATGTTCGTGATGAGCTCAGCGAAGACGAACGTATGGTGCAAGATTCTGTTGCACGTTTTGTAGACGACAAAGTATTGCCGATTATTGGCGAATGCTTCGAAGAAGGTAAGTTTCCAAAAGAATTAATTAAAGGTATGGCCGATTTAGGTTTGCTGGGCGCGACCATTGAAGGTTATGACTGCGCGGGTTTGAATTACGTGCAATATGGTTTGATTTGCCAAGAATTAGAGCGCGGTGATTCTGGTTTGCGTAGTTTTGCTTCTGTGCAATCTAGCTTGTGCATGTATCCGATTTATGAATTTGGTTCTGAAGAACAAAAACAACAATACTTACCGCGCATGGCGCGTGGTGAAGTCATTGGTTGTTTCGGTTTGACTGAGCCGCACGGTGGTTCTGATCCGTCAAACATGAGAACCAAAGCTAAGCGTGTTGGTTCAGATTGGGTTCTGAATGGCGCGAAGATGTGGATTACCAATGGCAACATCGCCAACATCGCGATTGTTTGGGCAGATACCGAAGAAGGTATTCGCGGTTTCATCGTCCCAACCGATACTAAAGGTTTTACGGCGATGGAAATTAAACACAAAATGTCATTACGTGCATCAGTAACGTCACAATTGTTTTTTGAAGATGTACGTTTGCCAGAATCTGCGCGTTTGCCGAAAGCGGCAGGTTTAAAATCGCCGTTGATGTGTTTAACCAATGCGCGTTATGGCATAACCTGGGGTGGTATTGGCGCAGCGCAGGCTTGCTTAGCAGAATTGTTGGACTACACCAAAACACGAGAAGTGTTCGGTCGTTCATTAAATAAAACGCAAACTATTCAAACTCGTTTAGCCGAATGGTCGCGTCAAATTACCATGGCGCAATTATTGTCATTGCGTTTAGGTCGTTTGAAAGACAAAGGCCAATTGCAACCAGCACAAGTTTCAATGGCGAAGTGGAATAATATTCGTATGGCAATCGACATTGCACGTGATGCACGTGACATGTTGGGTGGCGCAGGTATTTCACTAGAATACAGCGCGATTCGTCATGCATTGAACTTAGAAAGCGTGATCACCTATGAAGGCACACAAACTGTGCACGAATTAGTAGTGGGCATGGCCTTAACGGGTGAAAACGCGTTTTAAATATTATTGAAGTGATAGAAATACATAAAGGCCTGCATACAGCAGGCCTTTATCTTAGAAAGTGAAAGTTCTTTATAGATAACCTGGCTAAATAAAATGGCAACAAACCGATTGGATTTTGCGGACGATAAACTCGGCAATGTTGCGGGTCGTAAGCAAGTATTGCGTGGTTGGTTGCGCTTACTCACTTGTTCACACCATATTACTCATGGTATTCGTACTTTATTACGCACTCGTCATGATACTACCTTGCCACGTTTTGATGTGATGGCGGCACTCGAACGTGCGCCGGAAGGTTTAAGCATGGGCGAATTGTCACATTGGTTAATGGTTACCAATGCCAACATTACTAATATCGCAGATCGCTTAGTTAAAGATGGTTCAGTAGAGCGTTGGCCGTCACCCGATGATAGGCGCACGCATTATTTGAAATTAACCGATAAAGGTTTGCTTGAGTTTAAAACCATGGCAAAAATGCACGAAGATTATGTGCGCAAAATATTTGCTTGTCTCAGCACAGAAGAATTAGAAACGCTGATGCTATTACTCAATAAAATAAAATCCTCCGCTGTCGAATTAAATGAACGCGGATTGTCGTTGTAATATTTTTCTGGCACGTCAATAAAGTCACTTTTTAAAAAAAAGGTACGATATGCGCAGCAGTATTTTGGTTTGTGTCATCAGTAGTATTTTATTGCTGGGCAGCAGCGCAGCCGCACCCCCCCGTGCATTTGATTCGGCTTTAGTGCCACAAGATAAAGAACTGCGCATCCAGCGTATTACACCGGAAGGTGATGACGCTCCTGCCGAACGTCAAATCGTTATTCAATTTGATCGGCCAGTGGTACCTATTGGTGACATGGCTGCTAGTAGTAAAGAACTAGGCATTACGATTGAACCGACTATTAATTGCGAATGGCGTTGGTTAAATACCAGTGCATTAGCGTGTCAGTTGACAGAAAAAAACCGCTTCAAATTAGCACACCACTATACGCTTAAAATAAAAGCCGGCATCACCGCAGAAGATGGCTCTGTTTTAAATACAGCGTATGAACATGTTTTTAACACACAACGTCCCGTTGTTGATTATTATAATTTTCAAACATGGTTGTCGCCGAGCCTGCCCGTCATACAAGTTGTATTTAATCAAGCCGTAACTCGTGAATCCGTAATCGAAAATTTTGTATTTGATGCTGATGGTCGCTCAGTGCCCGTGGACATTATTGATGATGCCGAAAATTTACGAGCAAATGCAGATCAGCCGTGGATAAGTGGTACCTTTACTGACATTTGGGTAGCCGTAAAAAAACACGCGACGCAATCAACAGGAAATAAAACGACTAGTACTATTTGGTGGATTGCACCTAGTAAAGAATTACCCTTGGATAGCACCACTGCGTTATGGATTAAACCAGGCTTGATTTCCAGTGAAGGGCCTGTAAAAGGCAAGGAATCACGCGCCATCGTAAGTTTTAATACATTCCCTGCATTTAAGTTTTTAGGTGTGCGCTGTACAGTTAAAGCAGCAGCGGCAAAAAATACTGAAAAATCTGATGAAAAAAATTATACGCAGAAATTAATTGCTCCCACTGATATAAAAAATTCAAAAGATGCAACGCCAGAACAAATGCAATGTAACCCTTTATCTTCAGTCGGTTTAGTATTCACCGCGCCGGTACTTTCTAGTGCAGTTAAAAAGTCGATGAAACTAACACCCGATTTAGCGGGTGGTCGTAAAGATTATGATCCTTGGGAAAATTCAGAAGACTATAGTCGACTAGATTCGCCGCATGAAAAAGGTGCTGAATATATTGTTTGGATCCCCGAATATTTAAAAGCGTTTCGCTTGTACACTTTATTGATAGATAAAAAAATTGTTGACGAGTTTGGCCGTAGTTTAACTAATAATGTTGATATGAAATTTGCCACGGCGCATCGCAGCCCTGACTTGCGCATGCCGAATAATATTGCAGTGCTAGAAAAAAATGTGAATAGCGAATTGCCGCTGTATGTGACCAATCTTGATTATATTGATGTCAGCTATCATGTGGTTTTTCCAGAAGGCGATGGCCATAGCACGGCGCGCTTAACATTACCCAAAGTAAAAGATGTGGCTTTTGCGACACCACTCAATGTACGTCCCTTGTTAGCGGGCAAAAGTGCTTTGTTGTATGGGCATTTGCAAACGGTTCCTGCGATCAACTCATATGAAAATCAGCATCGATTTTTTACGCAAATTTCGCCTTTTATGGTGCATGTGAAATTAGGACACTTTTCCTCATTAGCGTGGGTGACGCGTTTTGATAATGGCAAGCCGGTAGCTAACGCAACGTTAAAAATTTATCAAACTGCTTACACTGAATTAAATTTAAAAGGCAAAGCTTTAGCGGAAGCTAAAACCGATGCGCAAGGTCGCGCGTGGTTGCCGGGCATTGTTAATTTGGATCCTTCATTAAGCATAGTAGATAGAAGTTATGATGATAAGCATGCGCGTTTTATGCTGCGTGTTGATGATGGCCGGGATATGGCGGTTTTACCATTAGATAATCAGTTTGATGTGCCGGTGTCGGATATATGGCCGAGTTTACAAAAACAACACGGTCATATGAAAGCGTGGGGTACAACAGCGCAAGGCATTTATAAACCCGGCGATACGATTCAATTTAAAATTTATGTGCGTAACCAAAGTAATACGCGCTGGGTTGCTCCGCCGAAGCAAGGCTACAAAATTCAAATAATGGATCCGCAAGGACAATCCGTTTATGAAAAAGAAAATGTTAGCTTAAATGAATTCGGTAGTTTTGCTGATCAATTAGTTTTAGAAAAAGCCGCGACGACCGGCCAATATGAATTTTCTATAAAAGCATCAAGCAGTGACGATACGCTGTCGGCCATGTCGGTGTTGGTAACGGATTTTGTCCCTGCGGCGTTTAAAGTTTCTGCTGATTTGAATGGTAAGCAATTTAAACCTAATGATAAATTAGATATGCGCGTGAGTGCAGCATTGCATGCAGGCGGGCCTTATACGAATGCTAAAACGCGGCTGACCGTACAATTAAAAACGATGGATATTCCTGTTAACGATCCGAAATTAAAATCTTTTGAATTTGGCTCAGATGCTTATGGAAATTCACAAACGATTCATCAGCAAGAACTCGTTTCTAATAACATGGGTGAGCTTAACGACGTATTAAAGCTGGATGATTATAATATTATTTATGGCCGACTCGAGGTGGAGGCTGCGGTTAGTGATGATAGAGGCAAATCCATTGCTACATTAGTTAGCGCAGAATACGCAGGCCGTGATCGTTTTGTGGGGTTACATAATACGCAGTGGGTGTATGAGCAAGATAAACCTGCGCGCGTAGAATATGCGGTGATTGGTCTCGATGGAAAATTAAAATCATCAACACCGGTAACGATTGCCATTGAATATCAAGAGACTAAAGCAACGCGAGTTAAAGGCGCAGGTAATGCTTATTTAACGCGTTATATTACTGAATGGGTGAATGTTGCCAATTGTAAAGCGTCCTCGCAACTGGTGATTAGTAATTGTCACTTTACGCCGAAAAATCCTGGTTATTATAAAATCACGGCCAATATTCAAGATACTCAAAAGCGCAAACACAGCGCCACTACGCATACGTGGGTAAGCGGTAAAGGCAATGTGGTGTGGGAACAAAGTGATGATGCGCGTTTAAGCATGATCGCGGAACAAGAAGATTACAAAATTGGTCAAACCGCACGCTTCTTAGTTAAAAATCCATTTCCAGGTGCAACAGCATTAATCACGGTCGAGCGTTATGGCGTGATGCGTCAATGGATCAAAGTATTGGATTCGAGTACGCCGATTATTGAAGTGCCTTTAAAGCCAGATGACTTCCCGGGCGTGTACGTGTCGGTCTTAGTGACATCGCCGCGTGTCGAGCAACCGTTAAGTCCCACCGGTGTGGATTTAGGTAAACCTACTTATCGAATAGGTTATGCACGTGTAATTGTCAAAGATGATAGTCGTGCGTTGACAGTAAAAGCAAAAACTACGGCAAGCACTTATAAACCGGGTCAAATAGTGAAAGCCAGTATTACAGTTAATCCCAAAGATGCCAGCGTATTAAAAGAGCCCATTGAATTAGCGGTAGTAGTATTAGATGAAGCTGTTTTGGATTTAAATACCAAGAAGCGTGATTATTACGATCCTTATGCGGGCTTTAATCAATTAGATTCTTTGGATTTGAAAAATTTTAATACTCTGACGCGATTAGTTGGTTTGCAAAAGTTTGAGAAAAAAGGCGCGAATCCGGGCGGTGATGGTTTGTCGAGCTCCAATGAACATTTTCGTAACTTAATAAAATACGTCGCGTATTGGAATCCTTCTATTAAAACTGTTAATGGCAAAGTGAATATAGAATTTAAAGTGCCGGATAATTTAACCGGCTGGCGAATTTTTGTATTAGCGGTTACGCCCAATGAACGTATGGGTTTAGGTGAAACGCGCTTCACCGTCAATCAACCCATCGAGATTCGTCCGGTGATGCCGAATCAAGCATTGGAAGGTGATCAATTTAAAGCGGGCTTTACGGTAATGAATCGTACTGATAAAGCGAAAACAGTAACCGTGCGCGCCGCCGTCAGTGGTGCCGCGTTAGATCCACAAAGCCAAACTACTTTTGAGCAGTCGATTACTTTGTTGCCTTATAAACGTGAATCGGTTTGGTTGAATGTTAAAACTAAACAAGCGGGTCAATTAGTTTTCAGAGCGAATGCTAACGATGCAGTGGACAGTGACGCTTTAGAATACAAACTGCCGATTAATAAACGACGTTCGTTAATTACTGCTGCAAATTACGGCACTACGACTCAAGATCACGTCACCGAAGTTATCCAATTTCCGCAAAATATTTACAGCGATGTCGGTGGCATTAGTGTCGTTGTTTCGCCTAGCGTCATAGGCAATGTTGCGGGTGCATTTGATTATGTGCGCGATTATCCATATGCCTGTTGGGAGCAACGTTTAACTAAAGCGGTGATGGCTTCGCATTACAATGGTATGCGTCAATACTTACCGGATAGCTTAATGTGGGCGGATGCGAAAACCTTAGCTCAAACTACCTTAGACAATGCCGCAAGTTTTCAAGCACCTAATGGCGGTATGACGTATTGGGTTGCCAATAACGAATACGTTGATCCTTATTTAAGTGCATATACGGCTTTAGCATTTAATTGGTTACGCGCTGCTGGTGAAGATATTCCTGCTGATGTTGAGAAACGTCTGCAAGATTATTTAAAAACCTTTTTACGCGAAGATTCAGCGCCCAGTTTTTATTCAAAAGGCATGGCTTCAACGGTGCGTGCAGTGGCTTTAGCCGCGTTGGCAGATCAAGGCGTGGTCGATGCAAGTGATATCAAGCGTTACGCTCCTTATGCAACGCAAATGGATTTGTTTGGCAAAGCCCATTTATTAATGGCTGCGAATAGAATCGATGGCTCTTCAACGGAAGTAACTACGGTATTAAATAATATTTTAGCGAGTGCTAGTCAATCGGGCGGTAAGTTTCAATTTAACGAAACCTTGACTGATGGCTATAGCCAATTATTAACAACGCCCTTGCGTTCTAATTGTGCGGTGTTGTCGGCTTTATTAGTCACGGCTGTAACTGACAAGGGCTTCGCTAAAGTTGGCGATATTCCTTTTAAAATGGTGCGAGCCATTACGCAAAGTCGTGGTAATAGAGATCATTGGGAAAATACCCAAGAGAATATGTTTTGTATGAATAGCTTGTTGGAATTCGCCAGAGTTTATGAAAAAGATCCGGTTAATTTCACCGCTACCGCGATGATAGAGAAACGCTTGGTTGGCAAAACAAGCTTTAGTGATTTGCGTCAACCTGCTGTTACCTTAAAAGATGCTCAAGCCGAAATAAAATCTGGCTTGAAGACGAATTTAACTGTTAATCGCGAAGGCACGGGCCGCATGTATTATGCGACGCGTCTTCAATATGCTAATACGGAAGTGTCGAGCAAAGCAATTAATGCCGGCATTGAAGTACATCGTGAATACAGTATAGAACGTAAAAATGGCTGGGAAATATTGGCTACGCCTATGTTGTTGCAACGCGGTGATGTAGTGCGTGTGGATATTTATGTGTCCGTGCCTACGGTCAGACATTTTGTTGTGATTGATGATCCTGTGCCTGGCGGTTTGGAACCTGTAAATCGTGATTTAGCCACTAGCTCTACTATCGATACGGACAAAGGTGCATTTAAACCTGCGAGTGGTTCATGGTATTTCAAATTTGGTGACTGGCAAGATTATGGCATTTCTTATTGGAATTTTTATCATAGAGAACTACGTCATGATGCGGTGCGTTTTTATTCGGATTATTTGCCGGCAGGTAATTATCATGTGTCCTATAGCGCGCAAGTAATTGCCGAAGGCGAATTCAGTGTGATGCCGGTAAATGTAGAAGAAATGTATGATCCAGATGTGTTTGGTAAGGGCACGCCTGCGACTTTAAAAGTGCGTGACGCTGCTACGGTAGTTGATAAGAAAATGGCGCCTTAATGGCAGTCAACTATAAAAGTGTCATTGTTTATACAGCGGCCACTTTGGCCGCTGTTTTTTTATGCGTGTTAATTGCGACTGTTTTTTTTATTCAAGCCGCACCAAAAAGTTTGAATGTTTACCAGCATATTCAAAAACCACAATTAACGGATAAAGCCGGGCGTATTTTAACGCTGACATTTGAAAATCAGTGGAATTTATATGATGTAGCCGCGATTCATGAGATGCCCCGTTTTTTAGTCAATGCCTTAGTTATTTCGGAAGACGCACGATTTTTTAAACACAACGGTGTTGATTGGCGGGCTCGTGGCCATGCCGTTTGGCAAAATATTCGTGCGGGTCATGCGGTGCGCGGCGCTAGTACGCTGACTGAACAAGTAGTACGTTTATGGCATCCACGTGAGAGAACCTTATGGTCGCGTTGGTTAGAAGGAATTGAAGCTAAGCAATTTGAACAACGTTTTAGCAAAATTGAGTTATTAGAATTTTATTTTAATCAAGTGCCTTATGCAGCGCAGCGACGCGGTGTTGTACAAGCGGCACGTTATTATTTTGCGCGTGATTTAGATACCTTAAATGAAAAAGAAATGTTGGCTTTGGTGGTGTTGGTACGTGCGCCGGGTCGTTATGATTTACATCGAAACTCTATTTTAGTCGAGAAAGCGATTGCACAATTATTAAAGCGCATGTATGCGCAGGCGCTAATTGAAAAAACACTAATCGATAAAATTAATCAACAAAAACTCGCCATTGAATATCCGAAATCGCCAGAAGGCGCAGAGTATTTTGCGCGACATGTTTACAGTTTGCCGCCAACATCAGGGGTACAGCGTGGTCGTCTGCCCACGACCTTGGATATTGATATACAAGCGGTAGCGCAACGAATTTTGCAGCAACGTTTAAATAACTTACATAAACGCAACGCCAGTGCCGCGGGTATGTTGGTCGTGGATTTAAAAGACAATGCTATTTTGGCGTGGGCGGTTGCACATCAAAAACAAGATTCCGCTAAATCTGCTGCGCAATGGTATGACACGGTAACAGTGGTACGACAACCGGGATCGGCGATTAAACCTTTTGTATATGCGCTAGCGTTAGAAAAAGGTTGGACACCTGCAACGCGAATTAACGATGCGCCTTTAAAAGAAGCAGTGGGCTTTGGTCAGCATGATTATAGAAATTATTCTCGTCAGTATTATGGTTGGATTAGTTTACGCAAAGCGTTGGCAAATTCCTTAAATGTGCCGGCGGTAAGGACCATTCAGTTTGTTGGTGCTAGTGATTTGTTGCAATGGTTACGTCGTGTTGGGATACGTAATCTTGAACAAACGGTGAAGGTCTATGGTGATGGTTTAGCGTTAGGTAATGGTGAGTTGAGTTTGTATGAATTAGTGCAAGCGTATTCTGTATTGGCGCGCCAAGGTGTTTATTCGCCGTTGCGGAGTTTGCAAGCGCAGCCAATGCAACATACTCAAATGCTGAGCGCTCAATCCGCATCATTAATTGCCAATATTTTATCCGACGTACAAGCTCGGAGTTTAGAATTTTCCGATGCAGGCGTATTAAATTATCCGTCGCAAACGGCGGTTAAAACCGGCACGTCAACGAATTATCGTGATGCTTGGACGCTTGCGTTTAACGATCGTTATTTAGTCGGTGCATGGTTTGGCGATCTTGATCAACAAGCGATGCAAGAATTAACAGGTTCGACAGGCCCGGCATTAGCAGTGCGTTCGATGATGGCTGAGCTAAATCGTTTTCGTGACACCGCCGCTTTAAAAATGAGTGCCGGTTTAGTACGTTATTCGGTGTGTATTGAAGATGGGCGTTTAGCCGATAAACAATGTGCTGCAGAACCCGAATGGTTTGATAAACGTTACCTACCAACAAATAAAATACAGTGGGGTGAATTAGCCAGTACGTATTTTATTCGACAACCCAATATGAGTTTGCAGCTTGCGTATGACCCGCGTATTCCGCAGAACAAACAATACTTCGAGTTTGTCATTAACAAACCCGAAGATATTTTAAAAACGGAATGGCGCATTAATGGGAAATTGCAAAGCAGTCCTGGCGGACGTTATTTATGGCCTGTGCGTCGCGGCCAATATTCTCTTAGTGCGACCATATGGTTAAAAAGCACTAAAGAAGTTAAAACATTGTCTGCAGTTAAGTTCAGTGTGCGTTAATGTTTTTTTAAGTTAGCAGAATGTTGATCGACCTTGTTTAGTAATAAAGGCCACAGCTGCCGCCAGGTATTCCACTGATGTTTGCCCGGAATATGCACGATTTTATCGGCGGGTAAAATGCTACTGAGCAACACATGACCTTCGTGTAAATAATCTTTGTCGCCATAGGCAAGATAAATAGGAATGGTTTGGCCTTCAATATGCCATTGTTTAATCCATAACCAAAGTTGGCGTTGCCAATCATTCTCAGCAATGTTTTGCGGTTGCCATTCCATAAGACCACCGGCTGCATTAATTTCTGCAATGATGTTATCCTCACCTAAAAAAGGTGCAATTAACCATATTTCGCTAATATCTTGTGGATGATTTTTGCTATAAATCAATGCGCCCAAGCCACCTAATGAAATACCGCACAAGATGAATTTTTTATGGCCAGCACTTTGCGCTGGCTGAATAATGTCTTGCTGCAAACGAATATCCAGTTGTTGTTCGCGGTAATAACCCATATGTGCATCAGCCGCAGTAATGCCAATATGCGGATAACGTTGTTGTAATATTTTTGTAAAACCATTTTTGACGTAATCTTCTGCATGATCGCCGCGTCCCGGGAGTAATATGATGTGAGCATCTGCGGGATTATTAGCGGCGCTAATATGAATGGCATCCATAGGTGTTTTGGCGGGCGGTGGCACACATCCGCTGAATAATATTGCCGCAAAAACGAGTGAACAATATCGAGCGACGCGGTTAAACCAAGATGCGTTTTTAAATAAAGAAATGCAGTTATTTTTATTAATCATTGTATTATGTCTGCTGAAGTTTTTTATAAAGTATGGCTTACGTTAGCAAAGATTGTTGGTAATAGAAAGTGTCCCGTGCTCTTCATTAATGGAAATAGTATGAGTTTATTAAACGATATTCGAGTATTAGATTTAAGTCGCATATTAGCCGGGCCTTGGGCTAGTCAGTTATTAGCTGATTATGGTGCGGAGGTTATCAAAATTGAAAAACCAGGCGAGGGTGATGACACGCGTCGTTGGGGCCCGCCGTATTTAAAAAATGCGCAAGGCGACGATACTACTGAGTCCGCTTATTATTTAGCCGCGAATCGTGGTAAACATTCGGTGACGATTGATTTTACACAAGCCGCGGGCCAAGCATTGATTCGTGAATTAGTAAGTATTAGTGATGTATTAATTGAAAATTATAAAGTCGGTGGATTGAGTCAATATGGTTTGGATTATGCGAGTTTGTCAGCGCTTAATCCGCGTTTGATTTATTGTTCTATTACTGGTTTTGGTCAAACCGGACCGTATGCGCAGCAAGCCGGTTACGATGCGATGATTCAAGCCATGGGCGGATTGATGAGCATTACGGGTGACAATAGTGGTCAACCACAAAAAGTCGGTGTAGCCGTAGTGGATTTAATGGCAGGCATGTACGCGAGTAATGCCATTTTGGCTGCGTTGCATCAACGTCAACGTACCGGCATTGGTCAGCACCTTGATGTTGCTTTATTAGATACACAAGTTGCATGGTTAGCGAATCAAGCATTGAATTATTTGGTGAGTGATGAAATACCGCAGCGTCAGGGCACTGCGCATCCGAACATTGTGCCCTATCAAGCGATGCCGGCAGCTGATGGTTATTTTATGTTGGCAATTGGTAATGATCGGCAGTTCCAACAATTTTGCGGATTGGCGGAGTGTACAAGTCTTGCTGAAGATCCGCGTTTTATGACTAATGCGGCACGCGTGCAACATCGTGAAGCTCTGATTGCATTGTTACAAATACAAACACGCAAAAAAAATGTAGCGGAATGGTTAATGCTATTACAAAATCATCATGTGCCCGCCGGACCTATTAATAATTTGCAGCAAGTATTTGCCGATCCTCAAGTACAACATCGCGGTTTACAGCAGTCGCTTGCGCATATTCATGGCACAGTGCCGCAAGTGCTGCAGCCAGTGAAATTTTCGGCAGCCAACGCGCAAAGTCAAAAAGCCCCGCCAACCCTGGGTGAGGATACTGATGGTGTGTTAAGGCGTTTATTAGCTAAAAAAAATGAAACCTTATTGGAACTTCACCAACAGGGGGTGCTCTAACTTAGCGTTGGGGCTCATGGATTGGGAACCAACACCCCCTGAAGATGGTTAGTTAGAGCATGTTGAGCAAGAGGTTGGCTTACCTCCTCCGAAGAGCCAAACAACGCCGGTTCCGCAGTAGCCGGCGTTGTTTTTTTATAGCTAAATAAATGTTTGATCACGCATAAAAATGCCGGCAACGCCGGCATTTTTATTAGTTAAGTTATTATTGAATTGTATTTGCGAATTACATTTGCGAGTAGTTGGGCCCGCCGCCGCCTTCAGGTGTTACCCAAACAATGTTTTGATGCGGATCTTTGATGTCACAGGTTTTGCAATGTACGCAATTTTGCGCATTAATTTGTAAACGCGGTTGATCGCCTTCTTCAACAATCTCATAAACACCTGCGGGGCAGTAACGTTGCTCAGGTGCATCAAAGTGTTTCAAATTATATTGAATAGGAATGCGTTCATCTTTTAGCGTTAGATGACCGGGCTGGTCTTCTTCATGAAATGTGTTTGATAAAAACACAGAAGACAGTTTGTCGAATACAAAAACGCCATCCGGTTTCGGATAAGTGATTTTTTTGCAGTCTTGTGCGAGTTTTAATTGTTCGTGATCGGCTTTTGGGTCACGCAAAGTCCACGGTAAATAACCATTAAAGATGTTGATATCAATAAAGGCATAAGCACTGCCGATGATGTTGCCCCATTTATGTTGTGCGGGACCGAAATTGCGTTGCGCCCATAATTCTTTATAAGCAGATGATTGTTTGTAAGCATCGGCAAATTCTTTGATATCGTCATTGGCGCGATTGGCTTGTAATGCTTTGAAAATACTTTCGGCGGCGACCATGCCCGATTTCATGGCGGTGTGATTGCCTTTAATTTTAGCGAAATTCATCGTGCCCGCGTCATCACCAATTAATAAACCGCCGGGAAAATGCATTTTTGGTTGTGATTGCAAGCCGCCTTTAGTAATAGCGCGTGCGCCGTAAGAAACGCGTTTACCACCGGTGATGTATTGTTTTATTTTAGGATGCAATTTGAAGCGTTGGAATTCATCAAATGGGCTCATGTGTGGATTGCTATACGACAAATCAGCAATCAAACCTAGCGCGACGATATTATTTTCTAAGTGATATAAAAAGCCACCGCCTGCTGAATCAGTTTCATTTAACGGCCAACCGGCAGTGTGCACTACTAAACCTTGCTGATGTTGCGCCGCAGGAATTTCCCACAATTCTTTAATGCCGAGTCCGTAATGTTGTGGATCTTTATCTTTGTTGAGACGATATTTTTCAATTAAGCGGCGGCCTAAATGACCGCGACAACCTTCTGCAAAGACAGTGTATTTTGCGAGCAATTCCATGCCGGGCGCAAAACTCGATTTGTGTTCGCCTTCTTTACTAATACCCATGTCGCCAGTAACAACACCTTTCACTGCGCCGTTGTCTGCGTAAACGATGCTTGCAGCAGGGAATCCAGGATAAATATCAATGCCTAATGCTTCAGCTTGTTCGCCTAACCAGCGCACTAAACTACCGAGGCTAATAAGATAGTTGCCTTCGTTGTGCATGGTTTTTGGTACAAAAATATTGGGAACTTTAATGCTGCTAGTCGCATTGTGAAAAACATACACGTCGTCATTTATAACAGCGGTATGTAGTGGAGCGCCTTTGCTTTTCCAATCAGGAATTAATTCATTTAGTGCGCTGGGTTCAAACACGGCGCCGGATAAACTATGTGCGCCAACTTCAGAACCTTTTTCAACGACACAAATGCTGATTTCATGATTAGCCGCATTGGCTAATTGTTTGAGTTTAATGGCGGCGGATAAACCCGCTGGGCCTGCACCCACAATCACAACATCGAATTCCATCGATTCGCGTTCCATGGCAACTCCCACTTTAATAATGAATGATATTTAGAAGATAAAGTACAGTCGGTTGACGCTTACAGCGCGTCAACCAACTCAGGTATGATTTTAAATAAGTCACCAACTAAACCGTAATCGGCTAATTGGAAAATAGCAGCTTCAGGATCTTTATTAATCGCAACAATTACTTTGCTATCTTTCATACCGGCGAGATGCTGAATAGCGCCGGAAATGCCGATCGCAATATATAATTCCGGTGCAACGATTTTACCGGTTTGACCGACCTGATAATCATTCGGTACATAACCTGCATCTACTGCTGCGCGTGATGCACCAATCGCTGCGCCTAATTTGTCGGCGAGTTTTTCGATGAGTTGAAAATTTTCTGCGCTACCAACCCCGCGACCACCCGACACCACAACGCGCGCGCTGCCTAAATCAGGACGTTCAGATTTGGTGAGTTCTTGACTCACAAATTGCGAAACGCCGGCTGATGCAGTGGCGCTGATCGTTTCAACACTGGCATTGCCGCCATCAGTTTTCGCTGGATCAAATGCGGTGGGACGCATGCTTAATACTTTTTTTGCATCACTGCTTTTTACAGTTGCAAACGCGTTACCGGCATAAATGGGACGGATAAAAGTGTCGCCCGAAATAATTTTGGTGATATCAGAAATAGGCGCAACATCTAATACGGCGGCGACTCGCGGTAAAAAGTTTTTGCCGAAAGTAGTGGCGGGTGCGATGACATAATCAAAATCTTTTGCAACTGCGATCACTTGCGCAGCCACATCTTCCGCTAATTGATGTGCAAAATGTGGAGCATCGGCTAATAATACTTTGCTGACGTCCGTTACTTTTGTCAGAGCATCTGCAACTGGTTTTGCATTGTGACCAATGACGAGTGCCGTCACCGCACCGAGTTGCGCGCTGGCCGCTAGCGTGTTGAGACTGGCGGGTTTAAGGTGGCTATTATCGTGTTCAATGACAACTAAAACTGTGCTCATGATTTAAATCACTTTGGCTTCATTTTTGAGTTTACCGATAAGATCGGCGACGCTTTCGAGCATAACACCTGCGGAACGTTTGGCAGGTTCTTCTACTTTTAAAGTGGTGATGCGCGGTGTTACATCAACGCCTAAGCTTTCAGGCGTAACGATATCCAACTGTTTCTTTTTGGCTTTCATGATGTTGGGTAACGTTGCATAACGTGGTTCGTTTAAACGTAAATCAGTGGTAACAATGGCGGGTGTTTGAATTGAAATGGTTTCTAAGCCGCCGTCAATTTCACGCGTGGCTTGTACACGACCGCTTTGTAATTCTAATTTTGAAATGAAAGTGGCTTGTGGCCACTCTAATAAAGCCGCCAGCATTTGACCGGTTTGGTTATTTTCCGCATCAATGGATTGTTTACCTAAAATCACTAATTCAGGCGCTTCAGTAGCCACTAATGCTTTTAAACTTTTAGCGATTGCTAACGGCTGCACATCCACATCGGTTTGAATCAAGATAGCGCGATCAGCGCCCATCGCTAATGCCGTACGCAAAGTTTCTTGGCAAGCTTGTGTACCCATCGTGACGACGACGACTTCGCTGGCTTTGCCGGCTTCTTTGAGTCGCACCGCTTCTTCAACGGCGATTTCGCAAAATGGATTCATGGACATTTTGACATTGGCGGTTTCAACACCCGTGCCATCGGACTTAACGCGGATGCTGACATAGGCATCAATGACGCGCTTAATAGGGACAAGAATTTTCATCAGATTAGGCTATTTTGAGTCAGTATGAATGGAAATTTAGGGCGGCCATTCTAAGTTTAAACGCCCCCCCATTCAACCTATTCAATTCATTGAATAGCTCGGATCGGAACTTATAGAGATGGGATTTAATTACCTAACAGGACGCCCGCGGCATCTTCGAATTGCGCATCAATCATGGGCTTGATCTCGGCCACTAGTTCATCATCACCCACGCCGGTGAGTTCACCTAAATAATGATCAATAATGGGTGTCGCACAGGCGTCATGTGCGAATAGGGCGGTTTGATGGCCCAAATTCAAAATGGCCGCATGATAATGATAAGGCCCCGTGATTTGCGCCGGTTCTAAGTAATAACGTACCGGTATGGTCACGCTTTCGGGCAATTTCCAGCGTTCTAATAACGCCGCGCCGACGGCCGCGTGATCAAAACCCAAGGTGTTCTTTTCTAATTCATGACGAGGATGATCCGCACAAGTACCGCTTAATAATTCGGACATGAGGTCGGGCAGCGCGCGAAATAACACCAGCTCGCCTACGCCGCGGAGTAAACCAGCGGTAAATAAGCTGGAAGTATCTAATTGCGTACGGCGACCCAATTGTTTAGCGGTGAGCGCCCCGTACAGATTAATGCGCCAAAAGCGCTGCATGTCGAGGTGCATTTCTAAACCACGGAACACATCAATGACTTCGGTGGAAATAATCAAGGCGATTAAATCATCCGTGCCAATCAAAACAATGGCTTGTTCCACCGTTTCAATGGATTGACTGCCGTAAAACGCGCTATTCGCTAAACGTAATATGCGTGCGCTTAGACCTACATCGGTTTTGAGGGTGTTGGCAATGTGTTGCGTCGAGCTGTTACTGGCGGCAACGGCTTGCTGTAGTTTGGCGATCACATCAACCGCCGAAGGTAATTGGGCTTGATTGATTAGTTCATTGAGTTTGCGTGTTGGCATGGTGTTTGATGATCCCATCGATATCCTGTTGTGCAGCTAGCGGCAGCGTCAGGTAATTTTTTACCAAATTTGTTAAATGATCGGTCATCAGTCCGAGTTTTTCTGGGTTATCGAGTAAAGCAGGATCATCACTGGTGTATTCGGCAATGGCATAAATGACCGAACCACAGGTGCCTAAACGAAAAGCGATGGCATCTAAATAGCGCGCAATGCTGACACCACCAGGCAACCCGCGCTCAAAGCGGGATAGGTTGGCAGCTTCTACTTCTAGGGCAGCGCTAAGTTGATTGACGCCTAAACCCCGTGCTTTTCGCAAAGCGCGGACCACGGCTCCAATCAAGGAGGGGGATTGCTCGGTCATGTTGTTGACTTCTATGAACATCTGTCAATTATTCGACCGCATGCTATAACCAAATACCAAGAGGCGCCATTGTTGAGATTACAAATAGTAATGACCAGCTGTTGAGCTGAAGCTTTGTTAACGATGGATATATTAACGTTTTTTTAAGTTCTGTAGTGCTTGTAAACCAGAAAAGTGACAATTTTATGGCGCTTTTAAGGTCGCTGGCTGAGGCTTTGTAATGGTTGGTCGTTGCTGATGGGCGTCATAAAATATTCGAGCGCACGTCATTCATCATTTTGCGGTGGATGTGGTTTGGCGCCAAGACGGTGGTGTAATGTTTTCTTTATTATAGAGAGGGAAACGAGCGACTTGCCTAATGGCTGCATTCTAAAGTCCGATTCTCAATAGCTAATGCTGTTTTGTTAGCTATTATCACGACGCGACATTTTGACAATAGCATTTAAACGCTCTTCGATTTGTCGACGCGTAATGATGCCAGGTTTGTCGTTTAAGGCATCACGTAGTTGCGCGATAGCCGCTTGATAATCACCTTTCCAAAAATAATATTCAGCCATTTGTTGATTGGCCAAAATACTTTGTTTGTTACGATTATAAAGTTCTGCCAGTTGCCGATAAAAAACCGGTGTTAACGGCGGGTGTTTACGTAAATATTGTTCAAGAACGTGAATGGCTTGTGGCAGCGGCGCAACTGGAGAGAGATTTTTTTTATCTTGTCGCTCAGGTGTTTTGTTATTTAATGGTTCAGTATTGCTGTGCATTTCATCATTTGCCGCAATCGTTGCTACTACATTTTCGCTGTTAGCTAAACTTTCAGCGTATAACATGACTAAGGCGTAGTGATCGGGATAAAGCTGTAACACGTTATATAACAAAACTTGCACTTGTTGCGCATGATTTTGCGCTAATTCCACGCGGGCTAATGCCAACACATACGGCAGATTTTCAGGAAATTGTTTTACCAAAAGTTTTAGTATGTCAGCGGCGGCCGCAAAATTACGATTCCGTTCTAAGGCTTGTGCATAAGCATAATTCGCTAATGGACTAGCGTCATGATTTATTGCAGTACGACGCAGTAATTCGGTAGGTTCATTACTCGTTAATGTAGTCAAACGAATTTTCGCAAGCGTGTAGCGTTCGCTGCTAACGTGTTTGCGCGCTGGAAATTGTGCGATGCGTGCTTCAGCTTCAGCAATGCGATCATTATCTAAAGGATGAGTACGTAAAAATTCTAAATAATCAGGCGTACGACTCGTGCTTTTGCCTTGTAGTACTTTAAAAAAATTGGCCATACCTTGTGGATCATAATCAGCGCGTTGTAATAATTGCATGCCCACCCGATCAGCTTCAATTTCATGGATGCGCGTAAAGTTAATTTGATTTTGTTGCGCGCCTGCCATGCCCGCATAGATAAGTGCGGCACCTGCATCACCCGCGCCGCCCATTGTCAATAGCATGCCCGCCAGTATTGCACCAAGGGTTGGAATAGATTTACTTTTTGCATCCGCAATTTGTCGTGCGATATGACGTTGCTCGACATGAGCAATTTCATGACCAACGACGCCAGCTAATTCGCTTTCATTACGCGTGTTGAAAATTAAACCCGCATTAACACCGATGTAACCGCCGGGTACCGCAAATGCATTAATACGAACATCGTTGACCACAAAAAAATGAAAATTAAACAAGGGTTCGTCTAAATGTGTGACCAGCGTATTACCCAAATGTTGGATATATTCGACAATTTCTGGATCATCTAAAATGTTGCCTTGACGATACAGCTCGCGCATAAAAGCCGCGCCCAATACACGTTCATCATTTGGTGATAAATGTCGATCAGCCGGATCGCCAATGGAAGGTAATAAAGGCTCGCGCTCCAATGACGTAAAAGGACTCGCGGCCTTTGTTGGCATTGCTAGTAATAAAGTGCAGGTGCACAGCAGCGTAAGCCAGCGTTGAGCTAGGTAGTTTTTGTTTCGTATTGGTAAGAGCGGCAACTGCACCCGGTTTATCCTGTTATTGGCCAATTCAGCACAATGTCGTAATCCTACTGACATCTGTGCTGGCTAACAATTCATTAAATTAAAGTCAAAGGTTAATCTTGTCTGCGATTAATAGATATCTTGGTGGGGAATATTGTGGTTCTATCGTAGGGGTTCTTGATAGTCTTCGCTAAATATTCAATGATTGGGCGACAAAAGAATAAATAGTGATCGATATATTTTTGCTCGCACGCTCAAAGGGAATGCGAATGATTAAAAAAAGAAACTTTAGTGCTTATGAAAATATAGTGTTGATTTTGACACTTGGCGCCGGCGTATTTGCTGCAACGTATTGGTGGATAAATAGTAGGCTAGCGATAGGAGGTGCATTATTTTTTCTGTTAGGTTCTGGATTTTTATATGCGCGATCTTTGCGAAGAGGCGTGATTGAACTAGAAAACTATAAAGGCGTCGATTCTGAATCACCATCAATAGAAATGTCTCATCCTATTCCTAGGCGCAAGCGAGAAGAGTCAGCGGTTGAATTTGATGACGCTGGTGGAGACTATGGAGATTAAAATCAAATCGCGTTTTGTCGATCATAGTGTTGGTTTCTGACATAAACTTATCTCCTTGAAATAAATAGCGGCAGGTAGAGTAGAAAATGCTCGGCTTGGAAAGATGATAATTTTCTGGGAAAATGTTTGGTGAGTATTGAAATTAAATATAAGCTTGTTGATTTAATTATCAGGTGTTTTCCTAATTTAGAGATGTGCAGGTAATAAGTCTGTTAACAAATGACAATGGCGTGCGAATCAGAACTTGGTGTATTGCAAAATTCTTTAAAGCAAGTATTGCCAAGAACGCATTTGCCTCTACGCCAAGAGAATCATGCGGCGGTTTTTATTGTAGAAAGTTTATTTGGGTCGATTATTGTAATTTTGAGCGATCTTTTTTAAACAAAGTAATCAAGAGTTCAGCTGCTTCGCTTTAGCGAGCACTTTGAAGAGCCAGCGTTAATCCTGATGGTGTAGACTTTGTAAAGCTGTTTTAATGACATTGACGTATTTCTAGGGCATCGCTGCGGGAGAATAAAATGGATTATGTGTTAGATGGTTTTGTTGCTCAAATAAGAGATTATTTTTCGGCGGCACGGATAGGCGGTTTTTTGGCAAATTCATTAATTAATGTGTTGTTGATAATCATAGTTTTTGTTCTGTTTTACGTATTGTGGCGACTGTTGCAAAATTTATTAATGCCGAAGTTTAGAGCAAAAGTTGATAAGACCAGTGCGGCTTTATTGGACGCAATATTTAGATCTTTTTTTATCGGCGCGGGTATTTTAGTTGCTTTGAGCGTTGCTGGTGTGCAAACGACAACGATGTTGGCATCCCTAGGCGTGTTGAGTTTGACGATTGGTTTTGCTTTGCGCGATACGTTATCAAATATTATTTCGGGTTTTCTGATTTTTTTGGACAGACCTTTTACCATTGATGATTTAGTTGAGATCGATGGAAAATACGGCCGTGTGGACCGAATTACTTTGCGCACCACGCGGATTGTAACAATAGACGGCCGTATGTTAGCGGTACCCAATGCCGAGGTAATGAATAAAACGGTCGCATCCTATACAAATTTTCCGCATTTGCGTTTGGATGTGGCAGTGACGATAGATGTTAATGAAAACTTAGATCGTGTACGTGCTGTATTATTGCAATTAGTGAATCATGACACCGACTATATGACGGAACCAAAACCTCGAATGGTTGTGACGCAGTTGAATGATTATAATGTTGCTTTGGAATTGCAGGTTTGGCTTGAAAATGAGCGCCAACATATACACAAGCGTTATGAGTTGCGTGAAAAAATATTTAAAACCTTCATGCAAGAAGGCATTAATATGCCTTTTGAAACTATCGAATTGGTTTCTCCATCAATTGTTAATATTTTAAATAAATCGAAGTAAGTGTGTTCTGAAAAATTTATACAGAATTAATACGATCAATTGTTATTAGGGTTTATGGCGTGCAAGCAGTTCATTGGTCAACAAAATTATTACATTGGTGGGGCATAGAATTTAGCCCCGTCAGTCATGCAGAGCGTATTATTTCTGCCATCGGTGGTTTCTGCGGTATTTTATTTATTTTGCTAATCAGCACGGAGTGTACGCGCAGTTTAGGCGTGCAAGCACAAGTATTAATTGTGGCATCCATGGGCGCGAGTGCAGTGTTGTTATTTGCAGTACCGCATGGCGCGCTTTCACAACCGTGGTCATTAGTGGGTGGTCATTTATTATCCGCATTAATTGGCGTTGCCTGTCAGCAATTTATTTCGCAACCTATATTCGCAGCCGCTATTGCGGTGGGCTGCGCTATTGCCGCGATGCATTACGCACGTTGTCTTCATCCGCCGGGTGGCGCCACTGCTTTGTCAGCGGTGATTGGTGGGGAAACCGTACACGCATTAGGTTGGCAGTATGTGTTGTTTCCAATTGGCGTCAATGTAGTCGTTATTTTAATCGTGGCGCTGCTAGTGAATGCGCCGTTTGCATGGCGACGTTATCCAGCCGCATGGGCGCGTAAAACGAAAATAAACACACCGCCACAAACACAATTTACGCACGGCGATTTTGCATGGGCGTTGCGCCAAATTGATTCTTTTATTGATGTCAGTGAAGATGATCTTGCGCAAATTTTTGCTTTAGCGAATCAACATGCGCAAATGACACCTTTAGACACGAGTTTGATCGAAGTCGGTGGTTTTTATAGTAATGGTCGTTTGGGCGATGATTGGGCAGTGCGGCGAGTATTGAGTGAAACGATGACCGCAGACGATGCGCATCAACTAGATTATCAAGTAGTTGCTGGACGTGATCGTGGGAATAATAATGTGCAATGCACTAGAGATGAATTTGCGAATTGGGCGCGGTATGCTGTGATAGCAAATGGCGATAAATGGCAGCGTTTAACGTCTAACATTTAATTGGAGAACGGTATGCGTGGATTATTGTTAAGTGGGTTGATTTTGGGTTTGCTTGTGGGCTGCACGAATAAAGACATTTATAGTTCGTCAGAAGGTGCGCGTCAGCAAGAGTGCCAAGACGTGTTAACGAGTCCTGAACGAGAACTGTGTTTAGACGCGGCGAATAAAAGTTATGAACAATATAAGCGTGAACAAGACGAAGTACGACGTTAACTTCTGAATTGAGTAATAGTTGGGTGAGTGTTTGAGTAAGTTTCATAGTTTTTAGCTTTGCATAAAGCCGGGCTATGACTATCCCGGCAAGCCACCTTTAGAAATCGCTATTTACCGCCTGTTTTAGCCTTCAAGCCCTTGATTCGCTTGACCTTCGCGCTTAGAAGCAGTAGTTTTGCCGGTTCTTTTGACGCACTCTTTTTATACTTCTGTTCGAGCGTCCCTTTTGGAGGCAATTGTGGTTTTATCCGGTGGCGAAATCTTGATGCAGTGCCTGAAGCACGAAGGCGTGGAATACGTTTTCGGCTATCCGGGCGGCGCGGTGTTACACATTTATGATGCGATGTTTCAGCAGAAAGATGTGGCGCACGTGTTGGTGCGTCATGAGCAAGGCGGGGTTCACGCCGCTGACGGTTATGCCCGTGCCACGGGTCGGCCTGGTGTTGCCTTAGTAACTTCGGGACCAGGAGCGACCAATGCCATTACGGGTATTGCGACCGCGTATATGGATTCGATCCCGATGGTTGTGATCACGGGACAGGTGCCGAGCACGTTAATTGGCAGCGATGCGTTTCAAGAAGTGGATGCAACCGGCATCACGCGTCCTTGCGTAAAACATAATTTTTTAGTTAATCGCGTGGAAGATATTGCGGTGACTATGAAGAAGGCTTTTTATATTGCAACCTCTGGCCGCCCCGGTCCGGTAGTGGTCGACATTACTAAAGATGCGACCGATCCCAAGGTGAAGATTCCTTTTGAATATCCCAAAGAAGTCAGTTTGCGCTCCTATCGTCCGGCGGTGCAGGGGCATTCTGGGCAAATTCGCAAAGCTGTTGATTTGTTATTAGCGGCGAAACGCCCGATGATTTATTTTGGCGGTGGCGTGGTGTTGGGCGGTGCTTCCGATGAGTTAACGCGTTTTGTGCGTGCTTTAGCTTATCCCACCACGGGTACTTTGATGGGTTTAGGCGCTTATCCTTCTACCGATAAATATTTTATCGGTATGCTCGGGATGCACGGTACTTATGAAGCCAATATGGCCATGCATGAGT